>JAKSKB010000066.1 GCA_024401975.1 Bacteroidales bacterium
CCTCTTTTTCAAATATTTTCAGAAAAACCTCAGATTTTATGTGTCAAACTTCCGGTTCTTGAAGCGGAGTACAGATACTTCGGACCCGCAGTTTCGAGACAACTGGTTATGAAGGGAGTGAACGGAGTCCCTTCGTACAGTCTGGAGATGGCTTCCATTTTGCCCAATTCGATGAAATCAGTCTCTGACATAGGGAAAATTTTGCACAAAAATAACAGAATATTCTTAAATTTGTAAGGATATGCATTAAAATGGACGATTATGAAAAAGATAGTCTTGTCAGTGCTTGCAGTACTTTTCTCCGCCATCGGTTTTAAGGCACAGGCAGATTCCCCCATAGGGCTCCGTGCGATGTCTTTCAACATCAGGACGGGGGGATGTGAAGACGGCACCAATTCGTGGAAATACAGAGCGCCGTCCGTAGGAGTGATGCTGACGGACAGGGCACCGGACATCTTCGGTCTGCAGGAGGCGGAAGAATATCAGGTGACATACTTGAAGGAAGGACTGGAGGATTACGGCTGCGTGGGAGTGGGGCGTGACAACGGCCGCCACGAGGGTGAACATATGGAGATATTCTACAACAGGAAAAGGCTCTCCTTGCAGAAATGGGGGACTTTCTGGCTCTCCGAGACACCCGACACTCCTTCCAAAGGGTGGGATGCGGCGTATCCCCGCACGGCGACCTGGGCCGTTATGAAGGATAAGAAAAATGGAACGAGGTTCATATTCGTCAACACGCATATCGACCATATCGGTGCACTTGCGCAGCAAAACGGCATCAAACTCATCTTGGAGAGGGTTAAGAAACTCAACGGGCAGGATCTCCCGGTCATCATAGTAGGAGATTTCAATCTGCAGCCGGACAGCCCTTACCTCTTTCCGATGAAGGAATTCGCTTCAGACGCCAGGGAGACGGCGGTCAAGACGGACGACGAGTCCTCGTTCAACGGATGGGGACGATCGAGCGGGAAGTGCGACTTCATCTGGTACAGGGGATTCGACACCTGCACGGAGTTCGAAACGGTGACCAAGCCCTATCTTGAAAGGAATTTCGTGTCGGACCACTTCCCCGTCGAGGCGACTTTATTCTTCAAGTGACGTGAATCAAAAACTATAAGGATATGAAAAAAGGTTTTGTATTAATCGTCTTTCTGCTTGCGGTCATAACTTCCGCTTACGGACAGAAGGCAAAGTATGTGTTCTATTTTATAGGGGATGGTATGGGTGTGAATCAGGTGCAACTTGCTGAGTTCTATCGCGCCGCGGTGGAGAACAGACTCGGAGTCGAACCTCTTGGATTCACGGGATTCCCCGTTGCGACTATGGCGACGCATTATTCCGCGAGCGGCGACGTGACGGATTCAGCCGCTTCCGGCACGGCTCTGGCCACAGGGAACAAGACGAAGAACGGGCGCATAGGTCTTGATTTGGAGGGAAAGAAGTCATTCACTACCATAGCTGAGATGGCCAAGCGTTGCGGAAAGAAGGTCGGTGTGCTCTCTACCGTACCCGTCAATCACGCCACTCCGGCCGCTTTCTACGGTCATCAATTGAGCAGAGAGATGGGATATGAACTTGCTCAGGATATGCTCAAGGCCGATTTCGACTTTTACGGCGGCTCAGAACTGATGTATGAAGACAAATATCCTGCAGATACGGAAAACGGTTCGATAAGAGACAGGTTCCGCGCCCAAGGATACCTTATATGCGATTATGAAGGATTCCGTCGGGGTTATGCGGATGCTGACAAGGTGCTGATGCTCCCCGGAGAGGAGGAAGCCGTCACCTATGCCATCGATACGGAGAATGACGCTCCCGAAAATGCAGGGAGACACCTTACTCTCACGCAGATGGTGGAGTCTGCCGTCACTTTTCTGATGAAGGACAACAAGAAAGGATTCTTCCTGATGGCCGAGGGGGGGAAAATCGACGGTGCCTGCCACGGGCACGATGCCGCTACAGCAATCAACGAGGTCATCGACTTCGACAATGCAATCAGTCTGGCCTGTGATTTTGCCGAAAAGCATCCGGGACAGACTCTGATAGTGGTCACTGCCGACCACGAGACGGGAGGACTTGTACTTAACCCGGACAATGCCGCGACGCTAGCTCTTCTCCGTCACCAGAAACATTATCAGGGTACAATCTCCGATATGCTCCGCAAAAGAGTGGCCGCAGGTCGGATGAGTTGGGAGGATATGAAGGATTTCCTCGGAGAGAATTTCGGGTTCTGGAAGGAATTCGATCTGCCCTGGAAGTACGAAAGGATACTCAGGGACAGTTACGAGCATACCATCGCCAGAGCTGACGTCGGTTCTGCAAAGGATTTGTATGACATCAATGCCGAGATAGTGGCGAAAGCCGTGTACGTACTCAACGAGATGGCAGGCGTTCACTGGTGCTGTTCCCACTCAGCCGGGTATACGCCGGTCTATGCGAAAGGAGCCGGTCAGGAATTGTTCACGCACAAGACCGACAATGCCGAGATTCCTATGCTCATAAGCAAGGCGGCCGGATACAGATAGAAGGAAGTGTTATAAATTCAAATACAACAAGTTGATATGAAAAGGCTTTTTAAATTCATCTTTATCACAGCGCTCGCCGCGATGTGCGTTGCTCCGTTGTATGGTCAGGACAAGACCATCAAACGCAAGGTGGCGATAGGAAGATTCTCCAACGAGACGCAATACGGGAAAGGTCTGTTTTATGACAAGGACAATGATCCTATGCGCAAGCAGGCGATGGACATCCTTTCCGCGAAACTCGCTGCCAGCGGCAAGTTTATTCTTCTGGAAAGGGACGATCTGGACGTGCTTCTTAAGGAATCCGGTACAAGTATGAACAAGATAGGAGCGGACTACATTATCCTTGGTTCCATCACCGAATTCGGGCGCAAGGACCAGGGTGAGCATAAAGTGTTCTCTTCCACGAAGACGCAGATAGTGGAGGCAGGAGTCAGCATCCGTCTGGTGGAAGCGTCCACAGGTCTCATAATCTATTCGGATGAAGGCAAGGGACAGGCAGAGACCACATCCAAGGAAGTGCTCGGAGTCGGAGGAAGTTCGAGTTTCGACGCCTCTCTCAGTGACAAGGCCATATCGGCTGCCATAAGCCAGCTCGTGGACAACATCATCAACAAGTGTATGGACAAGGCGTGGAGGTCATACATCCTTTCCACCGACGATGGCGTGTACATCATTTCCGGCGGAGCCTCTCAGGGGATTTCTTCAGGGGACAGTTTCTTCGTGTACAAGAAAGGGAAGGTTGTCACCAACCCGCAGACGGGACTGAAAGTCGAATTGCCGGGTATGAAGATAGGGACGGTAAGCGTTCTGCAAACGACGGGGGACACTCCCGAGACGGAAATTTCGCTCTGTTCGTATGACGGGACGGCAGTGGATGCGTCCGCACTTGAAAACTATTACATTTCAGACAAATAGAATATAACGCTATGAAAAAAATGATGATTGTGCTGCTTGCGGCAGTTTTGTTTGTCACAGGTTGCGGTGTAGGTACATACAGTGTATCGACGGGAAAGGCCGATACGGGATTCCTTTCGTTCACGACGGTAGAGAAAAAGAGTTATCCCATCCTGGTGACGGTGGATGGCAAGAATTATGAAATCAATGCCGTCAAGCAGAAAGCGTACAGGACTTCGGACAGGAACATCAAAGAGACATCGTTGAACACCATTTCGGTCGTTCCCGGCACCCATACCGTGAAAGTTTTCAGGAATGGCGAGGAAATCTATTCGAAGACCCTGTTCGTGTCGGCGCAGGAGCATAAACTCGTCGATTTATGAGAAAACTGATTGTGTATGCAGTCGCGGCGATGATACTTGTATCCTGCGGAACAGCCCAACCTGTCAAGATATACGGTCCCCTGTACTATTGGGGAGGCTCGCAAGTCAAGATGAATTCGACTACGTCCATCTATGAGGATCTGGCATACAAGAACTACAGGCAGAAAACGCCTCAGATAACGTGCAGCCTCATCTGTGCCTATGAGGATATGGTTCAGAATCCGGGAGGTATGCGTAAGGTCCCTCCTCCGGGTATCTGCGCCGAATACGGATATCTCCTGATGATTCCCGAGTCGGCGTCAACTTTCGCGGAAAACGCCACCGAGAAGCAGAAAAAGGTGTTTGCTGGGCAGGACGGTGACTATCGGACCCTTTTCAGCCGCAAGGCCGGAGAGATGTTTGAACTGGAGATGAAGTATTATCCCGAGTCACAGGTGTTCATCAAACCGCTGGTAGAAAAATTAAGGAACAGGTAGCAATGAAAAAGACAATAATAGTTATTCTGACGGTTTCCGCCCTGATTTTATCTTCCTGCGGTACGGCGAAAAAAGAAAGAATCACGAGGGAAGCACAATATGCCGCGATGTATGCCTACAGACCCGTCACTCTTCTTGTGATGCCTCCCATCAACAAGACCTCGTTCGTCGATGCGAAGGAACTTCTCTATACGTCCATCAGCAAGCCTCTTGCGGAGAGGGGTTACTATGTGATATCCCCGTTCCTTGCGATGGAGATACTCAAGGCCGAGAGTGCCTACGATTCTGAAATGTTCATCGATGCGCCGCTCGACAAGTTCAACTCGTTTTTTGGAGCCGACGCCGTGGTTTTTTCGGAGATAAACACCTGGACTAAGCGGGGGATGGGAATAGACACGGAAATCCGATACATAATCAAGATGGCCAGGACGGGAGAGGTCGTGTTCGACAGGAGTTGCGACCTTTATCTCGATTTGAGCGTAGATGCCGGCAGTAATTCCTTAATCGGCAGTCTGGTAAGTCTGACGGCTTCCGCAATCAATACGGCCGTGACCAATCACATAGAAGCGGCCAGAATGGCCAATTCGTATATATTTCGCGATATGCCTTTCGGCAAGTACAGTCCGGGTTATGACGAGGACCGCGGTTTCGAGGCAGAGGAAGCGAACATCAGGGCAATTGTAAAATGAAGAAGAGAAAAATTTTGACATTTGCCATTGCAGCCCTTGCAATGGGATTTCTGAGTTCCTGCGAGAAGTCAGGTGACGTTAGGGTAACAGGTGTGAAGATTTTGGAGAAAACTGTTGAAATTACTTTTGGAGCCGGTCCCAGGGAAGTTTCAATTGCGTACCAAATTTCCCCCGAAGACGCCTCTGACAGGACCGTCAGTTGGACAAGTAGTAACCCTAATGTAGCTACTATTGACAATGAAGGTAGAGTAAGCGCCAAAAGTGTAGGCGAAACCGAGATTACCGTGACCACGAGAGATGGAGGGAAGACAGATACCTGCAAGGTTACTGTAATACAATTGCCCGGAAGTTGACGCCAAGCGGTCACCGTACACCTTCAGGGATGCGAAGCCAGTAAGCGCGCGTACGCGTTCTTCTCGAATACTGCGACAATCAATAATTGAATTCGTAGTCGTAATCCGCACCCCCCGCTCCGATGCGGAAGGTGTGGACTTGGTTTTTGGCAGGTTTCACCGCAACTACGTCACAGCACAGACTCTCTTCAAGGTTGACGTCCGCCCGTCTGGTACCGGGCATTAAATTCTCTTTGGAACATACGCCCATACTCTGTGTTACGAAATAGTTCACGTTCCTGTCCACCTCGTGCATATTGAAATGGCTGTCGCCACAGAAGAGGCCCACGATGTTGTGATGCCGCTTGAGTTCTGCAAGCACATCCATCATCCTCTCGTTGCTCCGGAGGTTGTATGGGGCGGGCGTGTTATGCCAGCGTCCGTTCGGATGAGGCATATAGTGGCAGGTAACGAGGATTGACATTTCCTGAGGGGTCTCTTTCACGAGGTTCTTGAACCACTCCACCTGTTCGTCATCAAACACATAGTACATATTCTTCAGCGTACATGTGCCGCAACTGTTCAGAAGGATGATTCTGAAATTCTTCTCAGGGATGTCATAATAGTGGTAAACCTTTCCCGGAGTAAGGTGCAGATTTCCCCCTGCCTTTTCAAGACCGGGCTTCTGGAAAAGTTTCTGGAAGCGTTCTTCGCTATTGACCGTACCTTCGCCGGCGTCCCAGTCGTGGTTGCCCGGAGTGTAAAGGAATACTCCCGGATATTTCTTCATCTCACCGCTGATACTGTTCATAATGCTGGTAGTGATATCCTTGCTGATATGTGCAGGGCCGAGGTTGATACCTATGTCACCGAGGCAGAGCATAAAATCATAGTTCCAGATGCCGCTGGTCTCGGCGACATAACCGATGTGGCGGAATCTGTAGTCTGTATGTGCGTGGATATCGGTAAAAATCGGGAATACGACTGTCTCATCATCGCCTTTCCATTCCATATAACGCTCGTGAGCCTCAGTAATCTGGGGGACCACGAAATCGGGAATCTCATACTCAGGGACATCTGTGCCATAGTCCCTTGGAAGTTCACCCTCGGCATACATATACAGGTCAAGAGCCTGACCGTTGATGTATTCCTGATATTGAATCCTTAGTTCGTGCTTCCCTTTGGTCAAGTTTTTTCCCGCTATTGTATAGTTGCCGGTGGGATTGAGTCCGATCAACGGTTCTCCGTCAACAAGAAGCCTTGAATTGTCGTCGGAATGAAGAAGGAAGGAATATTTCTTCTCGGCGGGGATGGTAAGGGTCGATGTATATTCAGCTACGAAATGGTCTTTGGCCGGATTCACGTACTCTCCGAGTTGGAAACACTTTCCGGTACCGGTCACGGTCGGTTCCCCGAGTGCGGTGAAATCATCAGGAAGGGTATCTCCGTCATAGTTTTCCCATATCTTGTAACTTACCTCTCCCTCATTGTATCTCATGGTACAGGAAGAAATCGCCACGGTGGCTGCAATGGCCAATATTGTCTTTTTCATTATGTGGAACATTTATATGTGCTTATGCTTGTCTGACAAATGTATGAAATAATTGCTTCATCGGCAAAAGTCCGTAGGAGGTTATTGAAAAGTATCTGTCTTTCAAAGAGGTGATTGCATTATGAGCGCGGAAGAACACAGACAAGAGCAATACCTGCCGGCGTTTTCATGACGAGAAAACCGGTCTCTATCTTTACGGGGATAATTACATCGTAGAGGAATTGGCCCGAGAGTATCAGCGATAGCAACGGAGGCCTCAAGTTTGGGGGCGCCAGTAATCCCGTGCCTCGGGCGGGAATATGATAACTGCTTGATACTGAGTCTTGTTGATGCCTATTGAACTGAATACTAGCCTGATAGAATTTCAAAAATCCAGTATGATTCAATTTGAGAGAGATTTTATGGTCAAGTTATGGTCAAGTTCTACTTTTCAAACATTCCATCTATAGAGTATGGGGTTGACCAAAAAGTCAACCCCCTTTGTCTTACCCCCGCTGCTGACGCAGCTGCCCCGGTGGGGCATGCCGCCTGCACTTCGTTCCAGCGGGTGTCTCCGTGGCTCAATGTTCATTTCGCTCACTCCGACACGGCGCTGAGGCGCCTTATTAGTCAACCCCTGTTGAAGATATCTTCTCCCCTGAATAGAATCTCAGGGACATAGCAAGCAGGGCTAAGGTAGGAGCATTTTGTTCTTACATATCTTTTCGTATATTTTAGGAAAAATCATCCGAAAGTATAAAGAAAAACGGCAACCAGATGCAGAATCTAAGTTGCCGAAATGTGCTGAATGTAAAATTTCCGATTCTATAAAAACAACTTCACTCATTCATCAAGATTGTTGTTCAATAGAGTATGA
>JAKSKB010000067.1 GCA_024401975.1 Bacteroidales bacterium
TTTGAAAGAAGGAAATCTATTTCATAATTGTGCTTTCCGCTCTCAGTCGGCCATGTATGATAAAACAACTTGTGTCCTGCTGCCCTCAGCATCTGTGCAACGATATTTTCATACACATACCCTAAATCTGAGGGAAGTTTGTTACTGAGAAGTTTCCTGTAAAGAATGTTGTCCGAAACCTCATTATCCCAAAAGGCAAGCGTAATGAAAAGCCCCGTGTCGCCTACAAACATCTTGTACCGTGACATATCGGCGTGAAGAGAAAGCCCTACGGAAGGATCGTTTGCGTGATATGAAAAGTTCACGGCCATACTGTCTTCCATATCCTGTATAATCTTTTTCATCTCTTTCTCGTCCTGACTTCTGCCCAATACGGATGTCACCTGATATCTGGAAGCGTTGCCGGTCAGTTGTGACGGAGCTGCCATAAACATACGTGTCGCCCTGCCGGTAGGATCGATTTTTCGGAAATCCTCTGCATAGAGCTCAATTATTTCCCGCTTTACAGAATCCACCGATGAGAGATTCAAGCTGTCAAGATAGGCGCATACCGCCTGAGGCATACCCCCCACAAGCATATACAGGCGGAAGTCCTGCAACAGTTTGCGACACACAGCATCGCCTACGGACATCCCGGACAGAAATGCTTCCTTTATAAGAGGCACGGTCGCAGTATCTCCCAAGGCCCACCGGAACTCCTCATAATCCATCGGAAACATATCAATACGACTTTCCTCACTTGGAATTACAATTCCTTCGGTGTTCTTTTTGATGGAAAGAAGAGACCCCGTCTCAATATAGTCATAGCGATGATCTTTCACCAGATACTTGATTGCCTCCCTTACCTTGGGCGCTTTTTGAATCTCGTCAAAAATGATTACCGACTTTCTCTCTTCCAGTTTGACACCGTATATGAACTGCAGTTGCATAAAGAAGAGATCCCTGTTGGAGATGTTATCAACGGCCTCCCACAACTCTTCGGAAGCTTCTGCAAAATCCACTTTTATATACGAGACATACTCCCTCCTTGCAAATTCCTCCGCAATGGTGGACTTGCCAACCCGTCTGGCACCTCTGATGAGCAAGGCGGTCTTTCCGTCTTTTTCACTCTTCCAACGCAGCATTCTCCCGTAGATTTTTCTTTTGAAAACCCGTCCCTGTTCCATTTCTCAAAATTTTTATGGTTTTGCGAGGGCAAAATTAGCTATTTTGTCGGAATCTCACAATTATTTTATAGAAATGTGTATGGATTCTCTGATTCCGCATCATCGGTTTGTACCTCCATTGTTTTTCTCTTGCAAATGAGAGAAAAATCGATTAACTTTGGAGGTTGTTTAAAGTGGAATAATAGAAAATCAATAAATCACAACCCGTTATGAAAAAAGCATTAATCTTAATTTCAGCACTGTCACTTCTGATGTCCTGCGCGCAGAACCTGGACATTGAAGGAGGGGACCCTACGGATCCCGGGAAGAACCCTGTCGGGAGCAAGAGCGAGCTGACCATCAGCACGATGTCCAACCCGACCAGGGCGATAATCAAGGACAAGAAAGTACCCGGGGACAACTTCATCGGAATGTTGCCTCGGTTTTTTTCCGAGACGGTGGAGTCGGACTACGAGAGTTACAATCAGATGATGACTTTCGGCTACGACGCCGAAAGGAGCGTGTGGAGGGGCATCACCAGGGCACCCAGCCCGTTGATGTCGAAGGGGCTGATGGACGAGGTCCAGGACGAGGTGTTCATGTTCAACCCGTTCTACTGGCCGGGCGGAGACCACGTGGCGATGGACTACGTGGCGTTCTCGTACTACAATCTGAGGGAGACCCTGCTGCAGGCGCTGAAGTATTACGGAGGATTGACCCTGCCGTCGGATGTCCGTGCGATAGTTGACCTCGTGATGGACGCTTATCCGATGATATACAACGAGAACAGGGTGGACGTGTGGTATCAGAACACGGTGCTGAACCTGCTGAGCTACGCGCTGACGATGTCGTTCCAGAGCCCGGTGCTGGACCCGTACGTGGTGGTGACGGTGCTGGCGCTGAGCGCGGTGTATGAGATTCCCACGGGATTCGAGGAGAACGGGGAGACGCCGATGGTGACGCTGGCCGACGTGGAGATGCTGATGCCTTACCTGGTGGAGGCGATTGCCAAGGCGAGGGAGAAGGAGAAGGAGACAGCTCCGGCTGCGGAAGCGGCTGCAGGAGGAGAAGCGGCATCAGGCGAAGAAGGAGAGGTGGCCGCAGACCCTGCGACACAGGAGGAAGAGGAAATCCCCGCAGAGGTGAAGGCCGTCCTGATGAAGTTCAAGGGCGCGGCCAGTTTCGTGAAAGACTACGTGAAAGCGACAAGAGTGATAGAGAAAGGCCTCACCCTGGAGGAAGCCGGCCTGACGGAGACGGCGTTCCGGGACGCGGTGAACACGGCGTACTATATTTTCATGAAGAACCTGCCTCTCGTGAGCGAGAAGGTGCAGGACGACCTGCTGTACTCCAACGGCAGGAGCCTGAAGAACAGCGGCGGCCCGATTCAGGTGACGTTCAACCACGCGAAGGCGTGGGTGAAGGTGCTGGTGAACAACCAGACCGACAACGACATCTTCATCTCGAGCCTTGCCTTCGACAAAGTGAAGACGGGCGGCGCGCTGGTGATGGACAACAGCAAGTCCGGGTTCGAGGTATACTGGGACTTCCTGTCCGAGAGGCCTGAGAAGCCTGAGGAGGAGCCCGAAGAGCCGGAGGAGACCGAGATAGGCCTGACGTTCGAGTCATATGAGAGCACGACACTGGACGGGACGTCCGTCAATGTGCTCAACAGCCAGGCCCCTGCGGCTAACCAGGCCACCGCGAATACAGACGGCAAGATGGCCAAGGAGGCATCCGACAACCCTCTTGACAGGCTGAACATCAGCCAGGAGGCGAAGGAGGAGATAGCGAAGCTGTTCACGATGGGATTGATAGCGGACACGTACCTGGCGCCGGCAGGCTGCTACGGTCCCGCCGCACAGATAGAATTGACCGGCGTGGCCGACAAGGATTCCGAAGTGGCCGAGAGAAGGGCGAAGAGGATGGATGGCGATGAAGCAGTGACGGAACCCAGCCGCCTGCAGCTGTACTGCTTGAGCGGAAGCAACCCTGTGGACGACAAGGTGGTCGGCCTTGCGGCCAATCTCGGAGGGGCGATGTTCCCCGCGCAGGAGCCCGGCACGATCACCCTCACCTACTACCCTGTGCTCAGGGACAAGAAGGCGATTGCCATAAGGCAGGGCGACTCGGCGTATGCCCCTAGGGAAGCGATTACCCACGACGGCTACGTCGTGAGGGACTTCGAGATGGGAAGCACGATAAGCTACCTGTACGACAATCTGAGGGAGTCGGATCTCCAGACGGTGACGCTGAACCTTCCCAGGCAGAACTGGAAGATGGGGAAGGCGTACATCTACGTCATAACCATCACGAACAACGAAATCACAATCAACGGCGTGCTCGAGAAGGAATGGGAAGAGGTGGTCGTGACACACCCCGCTGAGACAGGGCTTTATAGCAAAGATCCTACTGAAGAGTTCGAAAAAGGAAATACAGAAGGATGGTTCTGAAAATCGATAAATGGAGGACAATAATATGAAAAAGAATATACTGACAGCATCATTCGCGACAATAGCGACTCTTCTTTTTACCGTATCCTGCACTGAGCGGGAGCAGTTTGAGATTATCGACCGACAGGACGGGACATTTACCGCCGTCATAGAACAGGTGAACACAAAGACCACCCTGTCCGACGGATATAAGGTGGAATGGCAAAATGGTGACATAATCAGCGTCAATGGGCAGAAATATTCGGCCTCTCCGAAGAATCCCGCAAGCATGGCGGTCTTTCAAGCGGTAGATAAAGAGGCATCCGCAATAGGTGGCAAATACACAGCCATCTATCCGGCAAACCTGTATAATGCTCAAAAAGATCAGTTGGAATTTCCCGATACCATTGCCTACGTCAAAGGTCAGCTCAATACTCCGATGTACGCCGAGAGTTCCAACGATGAACTCTCCTTCAAGAACCTCTGCGGAGTGCTTCATCTGTCTTTGTCTTCTGAGATGGCGATGGTGAAAACAATTACCGTTACCGCCTTTGAGAGTATCTGCGGTCCGTTCAAAGCGAGCGTGCAAGAAAATGGCAAACTTTTCGTCGAATTTGTCGGAAAAGGCAAATCCGTTACTTTGGATTGCGGTCAGGGCATAAACCTCTCCGCCGAGTCGAATGATTTCTACATTCCTCTTCCGGAGGGTACATATTCCCCGGGAATGAGTATTTCGGTTGAAGGCGGGGATAATACTATATTCACGCAGATGACTAAAAAAGAGGTGGAGATTGTCCGCAACAGCGTTTATGATTTTGAGTGGCAGGTGGCTTACGAACCGAAACTTGAAGCGGAGTACAACAATGTTTACAGGCAGATGGCTCTGCTGGTCGGTTCAAAGCAGCCCGGGAAGGAGTACAATCCCTACCGTGTGCTCTTCAATATGTGTGGTGACGACGTCTGCGCAGCGGATGCTTACAACAATGGATACGGATTCATCGCGCAGTTGAATGATTTCACATATACTGCGGACAATGAGGTAATCTATAATTGCTATACCAATTTGTACAGGGCGATTGACGTTTGCAACAAGTTCATCGGCGGTTATTACAATGAAACCGAGAAAAAGTTGGATAGCTTGAAAATCGCAGGACTTGACTCGGTTACGGTTGTCAAATATGTGGATGAAGTGAGGGTTCTTCGCGCCTGGTTGCACTTCACTCTTGCGGAAGGATGGGGCAATCCTCCAATCGTCGATACATATCCCGCACCTGAAAACCCGGGAAATGTCGAGAAGAAAAAAATTTACCGGTGGATTGAGGACGAAATTGAAAGGGTTTTCAAAGACGGAGCCCTGGAAGATAGAAAAGGTCGGGGGGACAAAAACGGCGTCACCAAAGTGACCAAAGGTTTTGCTCAAGCTCTTCTTGGAAAAGTATACCTGTTTGACGGGGACCCCGCAGCTGCAGAGAAACAGCTCAAGCCGCTGATTGAGTCCGGAAACTACGCTCTTGTTCCGGGGGAAAGATTTTTCGACCTCTTCCACATTGAGGGCAATGGATGCGAGGAAAAGATTTTCGAACTCGATATGTCCAAAGTGTCGGAATACCCCTATGCGGGCACCGAGACAAAACTCTGGGCCTGCAATGACAAGTGCTTTGTCACCTCTCCCTGGAATGGCGGTCAGGCATCTGAAAGCGCCTGGGGATTGGGACCCAACGCTGATTATGCTCATGCTTTTCTGGCAAATGACGGAGACAGCTACAGAAGAAAAGTCGTTTTCCTGACCAGCGATGAAGTATTCTACGATAAGGACCTTACGTCGTATGGTATTGAGTATGGTGCTACTTTGGAGGAAAAGCAGTTCAGCCCCAAAATAGGAGTCAAAGATGAAGGACTTTACGGTCAGAGTGATGTGATTCCAAGAAAACTCATAGTCAATCGTACGGACGCTCCTTCCGGTTCGAATATGACCAACTTTACTGTAATGAGGCTGGGTGAAGCATATCTTCTTTATGCTGAAGCTTGCATTATGACTGGAAACAATGGTGAGGCTAAAAAATATATACAGGCCATTCAGCAGAGGGCCTGCTCAAATACTATTTCAGAAGATATAGATATGGAGGTTCTGAAAAATGAGAAAAGGTTCGAACTCTGGATGGAAGGTTGCCGTTGGTCAGACATTGTGCGGTGGGAAACGGATGAGGAAATAGTTAATCTTATGAATAAAGCCAATGTGGTATGGACGGCACGGGATGAATACACACATTCTAACGGCGAGAAAGCGCATAAGTTGACTTATGTCGTGACACACCGTCCGGTGTTGAATTTCAACATCAGCAAGCACAAGTATTTCCCTTATCCTGCAGAAGTTCTCAAGAGTAATCCGAATTTAGTTCAGAATCCCGGCTGGAATAATTAGCAGGTGAATCAAACCAAACAGATTAAATCGATGAAAACAACATATAGATTTATAATTGCAGCATTGGCTGCGGCGGTGGCGCTCTCGTCCTGCACAAAGGACATCGCCGCCGGCAGAGAGGATGTCAATCCTCAGGACGGAGTCCGCACCATCGCCATCTCCTTCGACACCCCGACCAAGACTGTTCTCGGGGGTCCGGACGGCCTTACCCCTCAGTTCAAGGAAGGGGACCTGGTTATGGTCTCCGACAGAACGGCCCACGAGGTGTGCACGGTTCACGTTGTGAATAAGGAAGCCTATTTCACGACAAACCTTACCGGGAAAGAACTGAAGGCGGCTTATCCGGCAAAGTATGCAAAGCTTGACGATGCCGGGGAAAATGTTGTCGATGTCCTGGTTCCTTCGAACCAGACGGGCCGCTTTGAGGATGCCAACATCGCGATGACGGATGAATTTACCGGCAATAAGGCCGGGTTCAAGAACCAGGCCGCCATCCTGCGCTTCTACGTTGATGAAAGCATCGGGGTGAAGGCGATTAGTATTAGTGCGGGAAGGGGATTAATTGTGGGAGGTGACGACCCGGACGGGCAACATATATCGGACGGAAGGTTTGAAAACGGTGAATGGAGAGAGGTGGACACCCTTGTTATTGGTTCTCACCTAGGAGGACATCAGAGAATAGAGATCAGGAATTATAGAACCGCAATAAGCGTCTCTGTCTATAATCCTATGGTCGATTCCACGCTGGCCGATCTCACCGATGATCCTGACGGACGAATCTGCTATGTTGCCATCCGCCCTGTAGAATCCTGTGATTTGGATTTCGCCAGTATCACGTCAACGCAGGAAGTTCAGGGAACAGGGGTAATAGTAAGAGAGGATCGCGATTCGAAAAGGGGCAGGGAAGAGAAAAAGAAAGAAGAGTATGATGGTCTGAATCTGTATTCTGTTCGCAGGCTCGTGAGTGGGGCCTCAATCTCTGCGGGCAAGATGGCCGATGTGTTCCTTCCTTATTATATAAAAATCAATGTCGGCACCGAGCAGGAACCTGAATATCAGTATTGGGGTTATTGCAACGTCGGAGCTTTCCTCCCGGAGGAACCGGGCCTTTACTTCTCGTGGGGTAACGTGGACGGCCATTGGCTGAACGGAAAGCCGGATGCCTATGCATTCACTTCTGAGGTGTATGCTAAATCACCGGCCAATTCACTTGATGTTGATATCACTCCTTTTGGTCCGAACGATGCCGCCAGTGCCGCCTGGAAAGGTGACCTTGTTAGGGTTGGGGAGGTTCCCTTCGGCTGGCGTATGCCGACAAAAGAGGAGTTTG
>JAKSKB010000068.1 GCA_024401975.1 Bacteroidales bacterium
CGGCTATCACAGGGACTTCCAGTTGCTCAACGCGATTCTCTTCCCTGCTCTGGAAATGATTTCAGACTGCCTGGAGATGGCCGCCTATATGCTTGATAACGTGCAGATTAACGAACATATTCTCGATAATCCGAAGTACAAGTACCTCTTTACTGTGGAAGAAGTCAACAGGAGGACGCTGGCCGGAATCCCGTTCAGGGAGGCGTACCGTCAGGTGGGCGTGGAAGTCAATGAAGGACGTTTCCAGACCGGTATCGCAGGCAGGGGAGTGGAAGGGCTTTGCACGTCTGACCTCAAACACACCCACGCAGGCAGTATAGGCAATCTCTGCAATGACAGGATACGCTCGCTTTTTACACAGGCCTGCGACTGGTAACAATATGGGAAACGTTCAGAAAACCAACGTTGCGAGACTTTTGGACAGCGCCGGAATACCCTATGAACTGATTCCGTACGAATATACGGAAGAGGACCTTTCCGCCCGCCACACGGCCGAAGAACTGGGAGAAAACGTCGAACAGGTGTTCAAGACCATAGTGCTCCGCGGTGACAGGACAGGGTATCTGGTGTGCGTGATTCCCGGCAATTTCGAGGTTGACCTGAAAGTGGCGGCAAAAATCTCCGGCAACAAGAGTTGCGTGCCTATTCATATGAAGGAACTGTTGCCTGTTACGGGATACATTAGGGGCGGCTGTTCGCCCATAGGGATGAAGAAGCAGTTTCCCACCTTCATACACGAGAGTTGTCTGCTTTATGACCATATCTACGTGAGTGCCGGGATACGTGGTCTCCAGATAAAGATTGCGCCACAGACGCTGATTGATTTTGTCAAAGCCGGAATCTACCCTATATGAAATAAAATTCCTATCTTGCAGGGTTGAAAAAGATTTCTTTATGGGAGTGGCAAAATGGATAGGAGGACTGATAGGATGGGCATCCGGAGGTCCTATCGGTGCACTGATAGGCATATTGATAGGTTCTCTACTTGAATCGGATACAGAATCCGAGTCTGACCACGTTCACGACAACGATTCAACTCCGCAAAAAAACAGTTTCCTAATAAGCCTGCTGGTGCTTTCATCAGCGGTCATACGCGCTGACGGCCAATTCAGACAGTCTGAGCTCAGCTATGTGCGTTTGTTCATACGCAACAATTTCGGCAGCAAGTACGAGAAGCAGGCGATGGACATCCTCAATGAACTCAATTCGAAGGAAATCAATATCTATTCCGTAGGGTCGCAGATATCGGCGAATATGAACTATTCGCAGCGGCTGCAACTTTTTCACTATCTTATCGACCTTGCCAATGCGGACGGCGGAGTGTGCGCACAGGAAATAAGCGTGCTTGAGGCGATAGCATCCGCAATAGGAATCAGCCGGGACGATACCAAATCGCTGCTGGCAATGTTCTCCGGCAAGTCCGAATCGGCTTACCGGATACTTGAGACAAGTCCTTCTGCCAGTAATGAAGAAGTGAAGGCCGCATACCGCCGCCTTGCGATGAAACATCATCCGGACAAGGTCGCTTCACTCGGTCCCGAAGTCCAGAAGGCGGCCGAAGATAAGTTCCGCAAGATACAGGCCGCCTATGAGACCATAAAGCGCGAACGTGGAATCAACTGACAAAAACGGCAGAACCATTCATAAATCCGTGATATGAGACCTTTTACAGCATTCCTTTCATTTTCAGCGATTCTTGCATCTTGTGTGACATCGGGCACGCCTGACAACACGAACACTGTTCTTGTTGAAGAAGGCGATACGCCCGAGCAGATAATTGCCAAGGCTGTGGAAACCAGACCTTCAGCAAGGCAGCTCAAGGCGATGGATGACGAATTCATAGCCTTCGCCTGCATCGGACCCAATACCTTCACCGGCAGGGAATGGGGGACAGGAAAGGAGGATCCACGCGTATTCGACCTCAAGACTCTCGATACGGACCAGTGGTGTCGCGTAATGAAAGACGCGGGAATGACCAAGGTCGTCCTCACGGTCAAGCACCACGACGGATTCGTGCTCTATCAGTCCCGATATACCAGACACGGAATCATGTCATCTCCATATCTGGACGGCAGGGGAGACATCGTCAAATCCCTGAGCGAGTCCTGTGCCCGATACGGGATCAAACTGGGAATCTACCTTTCTCCGGCGGATTTGTTCCAGATGGAGGATGGCGGCCTGTACGGCAACGGGAGTCCTGTCACGATGCGGACAATTCCCAAAAACGTGGAAGACCGTCCGTTCGCCGACAAGAGGACTTTTCAGTTCGAGTGCGACGACTATAACGAATATTTTATGAGCCAGCTGTTCGAACTCCTCACCGAATACGGTCCTATCCACGAAGTGTGGTTTGACGGGGCTCATCCAAGGCACAAAGGCAATCAGCAGTATAACTACAAGGCTTGGGCCGAACTCATACGGACACTGGCTCCTGATGCTGTAATGTTTGGCCTGAAGGACATACGCTGGTGCGGCAATGAAGGGGGCGATACGCGCGAGTGCGAATGGAACGTCATACCCTATGTGGGAGAGAACCCTGACAACATAGGTTCCATCCACGACCTTATGGACGACAGGCTTGGTGACAGGGACATTCTCCTCAGCATACCCAAGCCGTTCTGGCTGCACTATGAGCCTGCGGAGACCGACACGTCCATCAGGGGTGGCTGGTTCTGGCGCAACGACGACGAGCAGCCGGTGCGCACTGCCGACAACGTATTCGACATCTACGAGCGTTCCGTTGGCGGCAATTCCATACTCATACTCAATCTTCCTCCTACACGGGACGGTGTACTTGGGGAGCGTGACGTCGAAGTGATGAAGGAGGTGGGCCGCCGCATACACCTGACCTATGATTGCAACCTTTGCAGGCGAAGTCTTAGAAAGCCTGTCGCAGTGGGTGAGGGCCTGGAAATGAGGTTTCGTAAACCCTGCAAGGTCAACAGGGTACTGCTATGCGAACCTGTCGGATACAGCGGGGAGAGAATAGAGAAATTTGCCGTGGACGCAAGAGTGGACGGGCAGTGGAGGGAGGTTGCCGTCGCCGGCAATGTCGGTCACAAGAGGATAGTCCGTTTCGTGACCGTAAAGGCGGATCGCATACGGATTCGCGTACTTGAGTCCCGGGCAGATGCCATTCTCAGTGTACTCAGTGCCCATTATTATCCTGAAAAGCCGTTCAGCGTAACGTCAAGTTACAGTTCGGACGGAATCGTGACAATCACGCCGGATGCCGGCTCGATAGCCTGGAACCGCAATTCGCAGAATTGCAGTGCGAACCTCAATCCAAGCGCGAAAATCCATTATACTCTCGATGGCAGTGAACCTGATGAAAATTCACGACAGTACACGGGGCCTTTCAAGTTCCAGAACGGAACTCTCAAGGCCGTATGCGTGCTTGACGGCGAGTGCGGGCCAATCTACGAGACACGCATAGGCTACGACAGGAGTCGATGGAAAATCGACATCAACCCGCTCGACACGGTCATAGATTGCGGAGAGGAGTTGCTTATATCCGGATTTTATTTCATATCCAACCGCGATAACTTCCACGGTGACTATGTGAGCCGCGCCACTATGAGCATAAGCCGGGATGGCCTGAATTGGACCAAGGTGGCTGACTGCGAATTCGACAACATCATCAACGACCCTTCGAGACGGCTCATCAGCATACCGGCACCGGTAACGGCGCGGTATCTGCGTATGGACGTACAACAGCTCACGGGTGACGGTGACGGTTTCCAGAGCAGGGACAGCAATATCGAAGCATTCTGATGCCTGTGCCTCCCCTCTTTTGAAATTTTGTTACACAATTTATATTATGTTAACCAAACGATATGAAATACTCACCTTCCGCTTCATATTGGTGTCGATGTCCGTCATTTTACCACAGTTGAATGAAATCGTGATAAGCGGAAGAAATCAAAGACGAAATGAGCCGGTCTTGAATGAATTCACGAGAGTTACTCGTTTTTGGGGAGAACTTCAAGTTGGAATTCATAATGTGAAGAATAATATCCTATCAGCTAATGGCGTGGATTCCGCATCTGTCAGCATACTTATAAACATAATATCATCACCTTCGGTGATATTAGAGACATCTTGCCTTCATCAAGGTTCATATTGCCTGGTCACTGCTGTTCGGGCACCATCCATAGTTCGAGCTTTCCACCCTTGAGGAGCTCGGAGGCAGGAATGCGCATCTCGGAGAGTTCGCGTCCGTTGAGGACGGCCTTCTGGACGTATATGTTGTCGGGAGATGCGTTGTGGGCCTCTATGACAAAGTCCTGACCACGGCCGTAGCGACTTCCGAGGTGGATGGTAGTCTTGGGATAGAGAGGGCTGACAATCTCATAGACGGGATTGACACTGCAGCCTCCGTCAATCTGGAAGAGACCCATCGCGGCCATGACGAACCAGGCGCTCATCTGGCCCTGGTCCTCGTCGCCCAGCCATGCGTTGGCGACTCCATAGCCGTAATATCTGTCCAGGATGGCGCGGGTCCACTTCTGTGTAAGGTCGGGACGACCCACACGGTTGAAGAGGAACGCGAGCTGCATGCTCTGCTGATTGCCCTGGAAGACAGGATACTCACTGAGACTGTGGCCGGGAGCGTTGAAGCGGACAGGAGAGCTCTGGTTGAAGCCCCAGTCGAGTTCCTTGATGAACTTGTCGCGGCCGACGACGGAGGCCAGACCTTCGACGTCCTGAGGGACGAAGAAACCAATCTGCCAGCCGTTTGACTCGGTATATTCGTTATACTTGCCGAAAGGATCGAAGCCGTCGACGAACTTGCCACTGACATCGCGGAGATGGGCATGTCCGTTGGCGGGATTGATGCCGTTACGCCACCAGCCGCCACGTTCGTTGTACTCCTTGTAGATGTCTTCGTGGCCGAGAGCCTTGGCGAACTGGCCTACAGTCCAGTCATCGTAAGAATACTCGAAGGTATTGGAACAACGGCCTATAGAGCAGGGTACGTAATGATATTTCAGATATACACCGAGGTCTTCGTTGCCCTCCCAGCCGCCGCAGACCGGTGTCAGAGGAGAGTTGACCTGATGAATCATGGCCTTGAGGGCGAGTTCTGCGTCGAAGTCGCGGATGCCCATCTGCCAGGCGGCTACCATCAGAGGAATCTCGTGCTGGGCCTCCATCACGGGAATATACTCCATGCCGGCAGGGCCCTTGGAGAGGAATCCGCAGTATTTGTAGAGATCTATCTGCGAGCGGACCCAGCGTGAAGCCCACTCGGGCGTCACGAGATTCCAGACCTGATTGAGGTTCCACATTGAGTTCCAGAACGCGTCGCAGCCGAGAGCGCGATCGTTGGCCGGGTCATCGACCTTGCGCACCGTCTCCGACGGGTCACGCCACTCGCCGTTGACATCGCTGAAGGTGTTGCGAGTCATCGAGTGGTAGAGATTTGTGTAGAAACGTACCTTCTCCTTGACGTCAGCGGTCTCGATTTCCACGCGTTCGAGAATGTCGTTCCACGCATCCTTCTGCGCCTGCACCACTGCAGAGAAATTCCAGCCGCAAGGCTTCGTAATCTCTTCCGCGAGGTTCTCGCGCGCATTTTCGATGCTTACGAAGGAAATGCCCGTGCGCACTTGCACTACGGGGTACTCCTTGGTGTCGAACTCCACAAAGAAACCGGCATCTTTGGGACCATAGGCCAGGAAATCAACGCCGTCGGACACATTGTCATCAATCCAGTGACCACCCTTCTTGACCGGGGCGTCGAACTCCATCGAGAAGTAGATGACATAGTCCTGGATGACGAAATCGGAAGAAGTCGGAGATACCTGGGAGATGAAGCCCTCGATGCGGTTGTCGGTAACCTGAGTGACCTGGGGACGGGTAAGATCGTATCCGTATTCCGCGGGAATCTTGAAGTCCACCATGATGCGGCCGTCCTTGTCCTGGGGGTAGGTGTAGCGCATCATCGAGCTATGAGTGGAGGCAGTGGCCTCGAGCATGATGTCGTAGTCGGTCAGACGCACGCTGTAATAGCCGAGAGGCGCGGTCTCCGTGCTCTTGTCGATGCGGGAGCGGTAGCCGCTGTCGGGGTCGTTCTCATCGCCTTCTTTGATGATGAGCGGACCGTTGACGGGCAGCATGCCCAGCCCCGCCATTGTCCATTCGTGGATATGGCTCATGCAGGCTATATTCTCGATAGTCGGTTGATAGCCGCCATTCCAGCCGCCGTTCTGGTTGTTGGGGCTGAGTTTGACCATGCTGAACGGCATCCAGGGGCCGGGTGCGAGCATCCAGCGCGAGTGGCCGGAGCCGATGCGGGTGTCCACGTAGTCGGCCGGTGTCTCGTATGTGCGTTTGGGACCTCCATTGAGGTCGTATTCCGCAGAGCGCACCTTTGTGAGGCGCTCCGTGGCCTTCTTCGATGCCAGCGTTACGCCGTTGCCCTCAAGGCTGACACAGTCATATTCGACCCAGGAGCCGGAGAGAGGGGCAATGCAGACGTGGTTGTCGCCGCGGATGAAGTCTGTCGTGGAGAGAGGCATCTCGAGTACGCGGTGTCCGCTGCCAGCCTTGATATCGTAGTATGACGGGCGACCGTTGACGGTGACCTTGATGCGCACGTCCTCGTCGGGATTGGCGCGGACAAGCGCGATTTTCAGAACGGCGGAAGCACTCTTGGAGAGTCTGCTGACGCCGAAGAGAATATTGGTCTGCGGGGAGACGGTGCTGGAGTTGCCGGAGCCACCGACGAAGGCATCATTGATGCCGGCTTGAAGGAAGGGAAAATCCACCTTGACGTCGGAGTGGCCGATTACGAAGAAGTGATCCTCGAAGAAAAAATCGTTCTTTTTGAAATCATTTAGTCTGGATGCATCCAGAGCGAATTCGGCTGAGCTGTTGTCTTCGGTGCCGATGGTCCATAGCAGAGAGGCGGGCGCGGCCAAAGCTGCGACTGAAAGAAGCAGTGCGGCTGAGGTAAGAATGGTAGTCTTTTTCATTGAAATGGTTGTGGTATAATTTTTTTTTAATGTAATCATTTTCTTTGAATTACCCACAGAATTATAACACATTAACGCATTTGGAACGGTCAGACACTGAGACACGGGGTGACCTTTAGCGGTTGCCGCCTCCCATTTCTGAGATTACCCGACAAGCGCTACAACAAGGTTGTCAAACTCCTCACAAACGCTTTCCAATACGGATTACTTGGC
>JAKSKB010000069.1 GCA_024401975.1 Bacteroidales bacterium
GGAATGGGCGGCTGGAACGCCGCGTCGGAGGCGAATCTGGTTCTTGATGCGGCACAGCCCGGAGGCAGGGGAGTTATAACATTTTCAAAGCCGCTTTGATTATATCCTCCACCTTTGCTGAAGGGTTGGACTTGAGTATGCTCTGAACTGCCTTGTTGACGTTGGGCTTCGAGAATCCGAGCATCGTGAGAGCCTTGGTGGCTTCTTCGATTTCTGCCGGGGCGGATGTGTTGAAAAGCTCTTTGCCAATGCTTCCCTCCCCCTTGACTATCTTGTCCTTAAGGTCCACGATAAGTCTCTGAGCGCTTTTAACCCCCACTCCTTTCACGCTCTTGATTTTGGCCACGTTTTCAGAAATGATGGCTTCCCGCAGTTCATCACAGGACATCGATGACAGCATCATACGGGCCGAATTCGCGCCTATGCCGCTTACGCTGATGACGAGTTCGAAGAGTTCACGCTCGTCCCTTGTGGCGAAACCGTAAAACATCTCGATTTCCTCCCGCTGGCGGATGATGTGGTGGACATATACCGTGGCAGCGGCTTTCCCTTGAAGCGCTTCATAGGTCTGAAGGGAAATCTCCATATCATATCCTACGCCATAGGCCTCCACCACCACTTTCGTGGGAGTGAGTTCGGCCAAGTTTCCTTTGATGTAATCAATCATATCGTTCCTTGTTTCAACCTTGTGCAAAAATAGTTAAATTTGCATTCCGTTACAACTGTACAAAATGATTTATCTTGACAATGCAGCGACGTCCGTCCGCCCCCGTGCGGTCATAGACAAATGGACGTATATGTCGTCACAATGCAACGCCAATATACATCGCGCGGTGTACGGACTCGCCATTGAGTCCACGACCGAATATGAAAGCGCCAGAGATGCGGTGCGCGGGTTCATAGGTGCCGGGAGCAGGGAGGAGATAATATTCACTTCCGGAACCACGGAATCCATCAACCTTCTGGCTTTTTCTTTCGGGGAAGCTTATGTGCGCGAAGGAGACGAGATTGTGGTGACTGAGGCAGAGCATCATTCCAACATAGTCCCCTGGCAGATGATGTGCGCGAGGAAGGGTGCTTCCATCAAGGTGCTCGGCGTCGATGAGCGGGGTAGGCTCAGGCTTCCGGAACTGGAATCGCTCCTGACGCCCCGCACAAGACTCGTCTGCGTGGCGCAAATATCCAATGTGCTGGGTATTAAAAATCCTTTGAAGGAGATTGTAAATATTTGTCATTCAAAGGGTTGTCCGGTATTTGTCGATGGAGCTCAGGGTATAGTCCACGAGCGGGTCAACGTGACGGAATCAGATTGCGATTTCTACGCCTTTTCAGGACACAAGATGTATGCGGCGCCAGGTACGGGTGTCCTTTACGGGAAAAAGAGATTTCTGGAAGAAATGCCCCCCTATATGGGAGGTGGCGAGATGATAAAGTCGGTAAGTTTTTCAGGAACTTCCTACGCCCCTCTTCCAATGAAGTTCGAAGCGGGCACCCGCAATTTTGCTGGGGTCCCTTCATTCAAGCCCGCAATAGAGTGGATGTCAGATAAATATGACTCAGACAGAGAGATTGTGACATATATGACGGAAGCGCTCAAGTCTGACGGAAGGATAACGCTGTACGGAGACCCTGAGGATTTGGCGGACAAGGCTCCTCTCTTCTCGTTCACGGTGAAAGGAGCCCATCACGAGGATCTGGCCTTGATTCTGGACAAGATGGGCATTGCCGTGAGGTCGGGACAGATGTGCGCTGAGCCTCTTATGGACCGTTACGGGGTGTCGGGGATGGTGCGCGCATCCTTCGGACCGGAAAATACTCCGGAGGAGGCGGCCGAATTTATGAAATGCCTTGACAGGGCGATAAAAATGCTGGTTTAACGTATGACACTCGAACAGGCGAAACGACAGGTCGTGGAGGAGTTCTCCTTCTTCGACGAATGGTTGGACAAATACGAATATCTTATAGGACTGGGTAAGGAACTTGAGCCTTATCCGGAGTCGGATAAGACTGATGACCGACTTATAAAAGGGTGTCAATCAAGAGTTTGGCTCGACTGGAAGATGGAAGGTGGACTTCTTTTGTTCCGTGCGGACAGCGACGCACTCATCACGAAAGGAATCATTTCCCTGCTTCTCAGGGTGTATTCTGGACGGACCCCGTCGGAAATTGCGGAAGACGACTTTTCTCTTGTTGATCGCATCGGACTGAGGGCCAATCTCTCCCCTACCAGGGCCAACGGTCTCGTTTCAATGATTGCCACGATAAGAGCCGCCGCGAAGGATAATGTTTGAAAAACTGAGATGGAAGCAGAAAGGAAACAGGAAGTTCTTACATCCGAAGACGTGAAGGAACTCGCGCCTCTGTACGAGAATACGGTTCTGGCCCTCAAGCAGGTCTATGACCCTGAGATTCCGGTCAACATCTACGATTTGGGGTTGATATACGAACTCACCATAGACAAGAGCCACAGGGCTTATGTAAAGATGACTTTCACCGCTCCTACCTGCCCTATGGCCGATGAGGTGATGAGCGAGGTGAAACGCAGCGTGGAGGACGTTCCGGGCATCACGGGCTGCGATATGGAACTGGTGTTCGAGCCTGTCTGGGACCAGAGCATGATGTCGGATGAGGCGCGCGTCATAATGGGATTCGACCCGCAGCTATGAGTGAAAAAGTGTATTTTTCATTGGGGAGCAATCTCGGGGACAGGGAGGCCAATCTGGTAGAGGCGATCCGGAAGATGGATGAACGTTTAGGCAGTGCTCACATGAGGATTTCTTCTTTCATGGAAACTCCTTCGTGGGGCTTCGACGGCCCTCCTTTCATTAATTGCGCCGTGGAATATATGCTCGACCGGGACCCTTTCGACGTGCTTGACGAATGCAAGGCGATAGAAAGGGAGATGGGCCGTGACGACGGGCCGGCATCCGACGCGGAAGGCCGTCGGATATATCATTCCAGGCTCATCGATATAGACATCATACGTTTCGGAGAAAGGAGAATCTCATCGCCCCGCCTGACAGTCCCCCATCCTCTTGCGGAAGAAAGAGACTTCGTAAGGATTCCGATGAGCGAGATTTTTGAAAGTAATTGATTATTTTTGTACGATTTTGACAAATAAGATATGACACAGGACGAATTATTCAAGGTGCTTGTAGCCCATTGCAAGGAATATGGTTTCATATTCCCGTCGAGTGAAATTTATGACGGTCTGGCCGCTGTCTATGACTACGGGCAGATGGGAGTCGAACTCAAGAACAACATCAAGAGTTACTGGTGGAACGCGATGACACGCCTCAACGGCAACATAGTGGGCATCGATTCCTGCATATTCATGCATCCCCGCATCTGGGAGGCATCAGGGCACGTGGGAGCTTTCAACGACCCCCTGATTGACAACAAGGATTCGAAAAAACGCTATCGTGCGGACGTGCTCATAGAGGACTACCTTGCGAAGATAGAGGAAAAAATCAACAAGGAGGTAGAGAAGGGACACAGGAAGTTCGGAGAGTCCTTCAATGAGGAGCAGTTCCGCGCCACCAATCCCAACGTGCTCAGGGAAAAAGCAAAATATGACGAGGTGCACGCCCGTTTCCTGAAGGCGGAGCAGGCCGGCGATTTCGCTGAGTACCGCCAGATTATAATCGATTGCGGCATAGTATGTCCCATCAGCGGCACCTGCAA
The DNA here is from genome assembly GCA_024401975.1 of Bacteroidales bacterium. Classification (GTDB taxonomy): domain Bacteria; phylum Bacteroidota; class Bacteroidia; order Bacteroidales; family UBA932; genus Cryptobacteroides. Next base: position 3,685 of record JAKSKB010000069.1, read on the forward strand.
CTGGACTGACGTCCGTCAGTTCAATCTGATGTTCAGCACGTCGATGGGGAGCACGTCCGAAGGGGCCAATACCATATATCTCCGTCCGGAGACGGCGCAGGGCATATTCGTCAATTACCTCAACGTGCAGAAGACGGGGCGTATGAAGATTCCTTTCGGCATAGCCCAGATAGGAAAGGCGTTCCGCAACGAGATAGTCGCCCGCCAGTTCATCTTCCGTATGCGTGAGTTCGAGCAGATGGAGATGCAGTTCTTCATCAAGCCGGGCACCGAACTCGACTGGTTCTCCAAGTGGAAGGAGCAGCGTATGAAATGGCACGTCAACATAGGAATGGGCGCGGAGAACTACCGTTTCCACGATCACGAGAAACTGGCTCACTACGCCAATGCAGCCACTGACATCGAATTCAATTTCCCGTTCGGATTCAAGGAACTGGAGGGCATACACAGCCGTACGAACTTTGACCTGGGCAACCATCAGAAATTCTCCGGAAAGAAGATAGAATACTTCGACCCCGAAGAAAACAAGTCGTACACTCCGTATGTCATAGAGACTTCCATAGGAGTTGACAGGATGGTGTTGGCTGTACTCAGCCATTCGTATCACGAGGAGACACTCGAAGACGGGGATACCCGCGTCCTCCTCAGCATCCCCGCTCCGCTCGCGCCGGTGAAGGCTGCCGTACTTCCTCTCGTCAAGAAAGACGGTCTTCCGGAGCTCGCGAAGAAGATAATGGATGACCTCAAGTACGATTTCAACTGTCAGTACGAAGAAAAGGACAGCATAGGAAAGAGATACCGTCGGCAGGATGCAATCGGAACCCCGTTCTGCATCACCGTCGATCACGATTCCCTCACGGACGGGTGCGTCACGGTGCGCCACCGCGACACAATGCAGCAGGAGCGCGTTCCTATCGCCTCCCTACGTGCAATGATAGACGAGAAGGTAAATCTCAACAATCTCCTGAAAAGCCTGTAGGTTATGAGAAAAATCTTTCTGGCCGTGCTGTTTGCTGCGGCAACCTCTCTGGCTGCCGGGGCTGCGGAGCCGTTCACCGTCACCTGCGGACCCTGGATTCAGAATGTCACGGAGGATTCGTTCACTGTGCTCTGGACTACTGCGGAATCCACGTTCTCCTGGATTGAGGCGGACGGAAAGTCCTGGTATGAAACCGTTACGGGAAGAAGGACCTACGGGAAATTCCACAGCGTGACAGTGTCGGGACTGGAAAAGGGCAAGTCCTACTCCTATTCGATACGCGGCAAGGAGGTACTTGATGACAGCGATGCATACCATACCGAATACGGTCCCGAAGGATATGCAGGGACTCCGCACAGCGTGAAGACCTTCGATTATGGTGCCCCGTCCTGCCGTTTCTCCGTGGTGAATGATATGCATTTCGATGCGGATAAATACAAGATTCTGATGGATGGGGCGGACAGGGATAAAATGGATTTCATTGCACTGAACGGAGATATAGTGTCATACTCCAATTCGTTGGACACTCTGCTCAAATACACTTTTGACCCCATATCCGATCTTTGCGGTGAATTCCCTGCGGTCTTCGCCCGCGGCAATCACGAGACGCGCGGCTCCCAGTGGCACCTTCTCCCCAAGGCCTTTCCCACACCAACCGGCGAGTTCTATTATTTCTTCCGTCAGGGGCCTGTCGCTTTCCTTGTGCTGGATGCGGGAGAAGACAAGAAGGACTCGGACAAGGAATATTCAGGACAGGCTGATTTTGACAGTTATCGCGAAAAGGAACTGGAGTGGCTCTCCGGGGTGGTGAAGAATCCTTTGTTTGCTGATGCCCCGCAGAAGATATGCCTTATGCACATCCCTGTGTTGGATGCCCCGGATGCGTGGTATTCGCAGCATTGGGTGGCTCAGAATTTCACCCCCGTGCTCAATGCCGCCGGAGTGGACCTTATGATTTCCGCCCATCATCACGCGTACATCGTTGCGGAGCCAGGCATATACGGGAACGATTTTCCCATCGTGGTGAACAGCGAGAATGACCGTATGGACGTGGAGGTGACAGGGAACCGCATTTCACTGAAAGTGTACGGCGTCGGAGGAAATCTCCTGCATTCCCTCGAATATTAGGTTTTCTCCGTTCAGACGGAGGTTTTCCATCCCTGGGCTTTAAGGGGAAGTTCCGCTCCGTCGGGAGTTACGAGGACAGTCCCCGCTTCAGGCAGTGCGAGATGCCCTATGATGTCGAAGGATGGGAAATTGCGGCGGAATTTCTCCAATGAAAGTATGGGGATGACGTACAGCAGTTTGTAATCGTCCCCGCCATTCATTGCGGCTGACACCGGGTCGATGTCGAGTTCTTTTCCCAGTTGAAAGGAATTTCCTTCGAAAGGAATCTTGTCGGCGTATATTTTAGCTCCCAACTTTGAGTGTTTTGCGAGGCGCATCACAGTGTCTGCCAATCCGTTCTTTATGAAATAGCCGAACGGTGGATTTACTTCCGCCTCCTCGAAAGCGGCGGGTATTCCGCTGTCCAGTTCCGGTTTGAGATATGCCCCGACCAGCATCTTGTACTTGTCGAGATCCGGATGCTCGAAGACATTGTTCTCAAAGGATTTCTTTTCTTTTTCGAGCAGTTGCTGGCCTATGTATGCGGCTCCCAGACTGCCTGAAACGCAGATGAGGTCCTTGCTTTTGGCCTGCGGTCTGCGCTTTCCAGTGGGGAGGGAACGTAATCCGGTGCCGGACACGCTGATCACAAGTCCGTTGCGCGATGGAACGAGGTCAAGTGAGACTTGCTTGAAACCGTGTTCCACGGCGGCGCGGGCCATCCCCTTCCACAATTCATCGATGTAGGCGAAATCCAGTTTAGCCGATATTCCAAGCACTATGTCCAGAGTGGCTGGATTGGACAGAGAAGCATAAAGTTCTCCAGTGATTGCAGTGACGCTCTTGTAGCCCAGATGTTTGAGCGGGAAATACACGAGGTCGAAATCTATCCCTTCGAGGAACGTTCTTGAAGCGGAGTACAGATACTTCGGACCCGCAGTTTCGAGACAACTGGTTATGAAGGGAGTGAACGGAGTCCCTTCGTACAGTCTGGAGATGGCTTCCATTTTGCCCAATTCGATGAAATCAGTCTCTGACATAGGGAAAATTTTGCACAAAAATAACAGAATATTCTTAAATTCTCATCTTTGACACTTCACTTTTGAGATATCAAAGCCTCAGGCCGCTG
>JAKSKB010000007.1 GCA_024401975.1 Bacteroidales bacterium
ATGTTCATTTCGCTCACTCCGACACGGCGCTGAGGCGCCTTATTAATCAACCCCTCTTTGTCTTACCCCCGCTGCTGACGCAGCCGCCCCGATGGGGCATGCCGCCTGCACTTCGTTCCAGCGGGTGTCTCCGTGGCTCAATGTTCATTTCGCTCACTCCGACACGGCGCTGAGGCGCCTTATTAATCAACCCCTTTTGTCTTACCCCCGCTGCTGACGCAGCCTTGTCAGATGACGGATATCTTCTGACACATTGTTCAAAGGCCGAAAACCTTTCTGATGATATCTACGGAGTCCAGTTTCTCCCAGGCGAAGAACTGCATACCGTTGCTTTCGTAAGGTTTCTTGCCGAAATGACCGTATGCGGCCGTAGGGAGATAAATGGGGTTCTTGAGTCCGAACTTTTCTATGATGCTTGCAGGCCTGAGGTCGAACAGTTGCGAAACCTTATCAGCGATTTCCCCGTCCGTAAGAGCAATCTTCGATTTGCCGTAGCTGTTCACGAAAATGCCGATGGGTCTGGCCACGCCGATGGCGTATGCCAGCTGGACGAGAATCTCGTCCGATACACCGGCGGCAACAAGGTTTTTGGCGATGTAACGGGCCGCATAGGCCGCGCTGCGGTCAACCTTCGAAGGGTCCTTCCCCGAAAACGCCCCTCCGCCGTGCGCTCCGCGTCCGCCGTAGGTATCCACCACTATCTTGCGCCCGGTGAGACCGGTGTCGCCTGCAGGGCCTCCTGTCACGAATTTTCCCGTCGGGTTGACAAGGAGGCGGAACCCTCCGTCGAACAAGGCGGCCGTCTCCGCAGGAAGCGTTTTCCTTACCGCAGGAATGAGTATGTCCCTGACATCCTCCGTGATTCTCGCGGCCATTTCCTCATCGGAAGCGAATTCGTCGTGCTGTGTGGAAATCACTATGGTATGGATGCGCAACGGCATACCGCTCGCACTGTCGTACTCTATAGTATATTGCGACTTGGCATCCGGACGCAGGTAAGGCATAGGGGATGGGGCACTCCTGCGTATGGCGGTCAGCACTTCCAACGTCCTGTGCGCCAGCGACAGGGCGAGAGGCATATATTCCTCGGTGTCGCGGCAGGCATAGCCGAACATCATCCCCTGGTCGCCCGCGCCCTGTTCGAGAGGATCGTCCCTCACCACGCCCCGGTGAATGTCGGCGCTCTGCTCGTGTATGGTGTTGAGCACTCCGCAGGAAGACGCTTCGAAACCGTATTCGGCGCTGTTGTATCCTATCCGGGAAATCGTGTCACGTACCACCCTCTCTATATCGACGTAGGCATGCTCGGAAGACACCTCGCCTCCTACCAGCACTAATCCCGTCGTGCAGAAAGTCTCGCAGGCCACCTTGGCCTCAGGGTCCTGCCTCAGGAACTCGTCAAGTATCGCATCTGAAATCTGGTCAGCCACCTTGTCGGGATGGCCCTCGGAGACGCTCTCCGATGTAAAGAGATAAGTGTTTTTCATTTTAGCATTTTTTAGACGTGGTTGCAAGCATACAAATCTGTCCACGCGTATGTCAGTAAAAACCGCACAAAGGTAGAAAAAAAAGATTGTAAAAACAACGGAGAAATAATGTTTGAAAGCATGTTGAAAAAGTGTTCACTTTCTGTTTATCCATTGTTAATATCTTTTTCTCTTCCAGGATTGTTTAACTTTTTTAATTCTGTTTCTTGGAGTATCTTTGCGGCATCAAAACATTCACTATTCATTAACCATTATGAACAAAGTCTTCAAAACCTTGCTGTCGTCCTTAGCGGCGATGCTTATGGTTGTTTCTGCCTACGCGCAGTTTACAACGTCCACTCTTGAAGGACGCGTGACCGACCCTAGCGGAGAGCCCCTCACGGGCGCCACTGTAGTCGCCATCCACACTCCTTCGGGTTCTCAGTACTATGCGGTCGCAAATGCTGAAGGTTACTACACCATCCAGGGTATGCGTCCCGGTGGCCCTTACGAGATTACCTATTCATTCGTGGGATGCAACTCGCTCGTGTACAACGACATCAGTCTCCCTTTGGGTGAAACGGTCAGCCAGAGCGCTTCTCTTTCCACCTCGGAGACCCTCGATGAAGTGCTTGTAGTTGCCAGCACGACGAAGTTCACCACCGAAAAGACAGGTGCTTCCACCAACGTCAGCAACTCGCAGATCAATTCCCTGCCTTCCGCGAGCCGCAGCATCCAGGATCTCACCAAACTCTCTCCCTATGCCAACGGGATGAGCTTCGCGGGTAGCGACGGACGCTCCACCAACTTCACCGTTGACGGTGCCAACTTCAACAACAACTTCGGTCTTTCCTCCAAACTCCCCGGCGGCGGCACCCCTATCTCAGTGGACGCTCTCGAAGAGGTTCAGCTCGTAGTCGCTCCCTATGACGTGCGTCAGAGCAACTTCGTGGGAGGAGGCATCAACGCGGTCACCAAGTCCGGTACCAACACATTCAAGGCCACGGCCTATACCTATTATAATGACGAAGGCCTCAGGGGCAACATCATCAACGGCAACCTCATTGGCGACAGGAAGTTCGAGCAGACTAAAATATACGGTCTTACCGTAGGTGGTCCCATCGTGAAGAACAAACTCTTCTTCTTCGTCAACTTCGAATATCAGAACCAGCCGGAGCAGGTCATCAAATACAAGGCCGCAAACCCCGAAGCGATGGAACTGGTTGCAAAGACACTCCGTGAGAAATACAACTATGAACCGGGCTCATACACCGACTTCCCCGGAGGCAACAACAATATGAAGATTCTCGCCCGACTGGACTGGAACATCACCGATGCCCACAAACTCAGCGTGCGCTTCAACAGCACCAACAACACCCAGTGGTTCGAGCCCAACGGCAACTCTTCTGATGACGGTTACAGAAACAAGTCCTTCAACCGCGTCAGCACCACTTCAATGGCGTTCTCCAACAATATGTACAGCCAGAAGAACGACGTGTGGTCAATTGCCGCCGAACTCAACAGCCGTTTCGGAGACAAGGTATCCAACCAGCTCATAGCCACTTATTCCGATATCAAGGATGTCCGCGGTTCCAACTCGGACATCTTCCCTCATATCGACATTATGGCGGGGGATCCCGCCGGTGCGCCTGCAATGTCCCTCGGATACGAACTCTTCACCTACAACAACGCCGTAAAGAACAACGTGATGAACTTGGCGGACAACGTCTCCATCTATGCCGGCGCGCATAAGATTACCGCCGGTCTCAACTGGGAACGCCAGACAGCATCCAACGCCTATATGCGCAACGCCACCGGTTATTATCGTTTCGCTAGCGTAGAGGACTTCATTAACGGAGCGAATCCCGTGGGTGCCTGCTTCACCATAGGCAACAACGGAGTGGATGCTCCCAACGGACTCATCACCTACAACCAGTTCGCAGTCTATGCCCAGGATGAGTGGAACATCACCAGGAACTTCAAACTCACCTACGGTCTGCGCGGTGACCTCATCGTCTATGACAACAGCCAGCTGATGACCAATAAAGCCGTTCTTGATTATGATATGGGCGGCAGGAGCATCGACACCGGAAAATGGCCGTCACCCAAGATGCAGGTATCCCCGCGCATCGGCTTTACCTGGGACATCAGGGGCGACAAGTCCCTCAAGCTCCGCGGAGGTCTCGGTCTCTTCCAGGGTCGTCTCCCTCTCGTGTTCTTCACCAATATGCCTCAGAACTCGGGTATGATTCAGACCAGTGTCAATCTGGGCAAGAATACAGCTGCAGCGGAATTTGCTGAAAAAATCGCCCAACTCAATCCCGGCGGAAAACTTATTACGGACGTAAAGGAGATGGCCAAGGTTCTCGGCGTAAACACGACAGTGACTCCCGAGGACGGACAATTCCAGAAGACCATCAACGGAGTTGATCCCGACTTCCATATGCCTCAGATTGCTAAAGTGTCCCTCGCTCTCGACTACAAGCTTCCTGTAAGCTTCCCGTTCACGATTACTGCTGAGGGTATGTTCACCAAGACCATCTATGGCGTACGTCTCACCGACTGGAATATCAACGAGTCCGTTCCTGCTACGTCCACGTTCAAGGGAGTTGACAACCGCTACAATTACTGGGCACTTGAGGATGTGGATGCCAAGGGCAAGATTAGCAACAAACAGTATGTTTACGGGAATGACGCCGATGCCGCCTACGTGCTCACCAACACGAATCAGGGTTACGGCTGGAACGCAGCTCTGTCATTCGATATGACCCCTGCCAAGAACCTCAACATCACTGCGGCTTACGTTCATACCGTATCCAAGGAAATCTCCGGTATGCCGGGGTCCAACGCTTCTTCCGCATATCAGGGACTCTATACCGTCAACGGATGCAACTTCGCCACCCTTCAGAATTCCCGCTACGTGGTTCCCGACAAGCTTACCGCCAACGTCAGCTACTATCTCGAGTCGCAGGGCCTGCACTTCAACCTCTACTACAACGGTTACTCCCACGGCACTTACAACTACGTTTATGCCAACGATATGAACGGTGACGGCAACAACGCCGACCTTATGTACATCTATCCTTCGGGAGCCGAAGTCAATTTCGTTGAGCATACATACAAAGACAAAGACGGGAACCCCATTGCTACCCTTACCGCTGCTGACCAGGCTCAGATTTACGACAAGTTCCTCGCCCAGGACAAGTATATGAGCAAGAACAAGGGCAAGTATGCAGAGGCGCATTCCGCCATCTCTCCGTTCATCAGCCGTTTCGACTTCCGCGTGGCCAAGGATTTCACCTTCGGCAACAAGACGAAACACAACATCCAGGTCAGCGCCTCCATCGAGAACATAGGCAATATGTTCGATTCCAGCTGGGGCGTGGAGAAGTGGAGCTGCTATCAGACGTCCTACGATTCATATAACGTGACACCTCTCACCTATGCCGGTGAGGATGCGAGCGGAAAACCTCAGTTCTATATGACTCCTGTAATCAGCAATACAGCTACGATGCCTACTGAGACATTCAATCAGTACTATGTAGATCCTTCACAGTGCTGGAAAGTTCTCCTCGGGCTCAAGTACTTCTTCAACTAGAAGTCTCAGTTTAAATATGATTCGGGACGGAATACGGTTGCATTCCGTCCCTTTTTCATTATATTTGCCGTATGTGTAATCATTTGGCACTATGACAAGAAGAATCGCATTCGCCGCCATTGCGGCATTCATCGCTATGACATCCTGCACCCGCACCAATCCTTTCCTCGAAGAATGGGACACCCCGTACGGCATACCTCCGTATGACAAAATCGCTTACGAAGACTATGTTCCGGCAATAAAGGCCGGCATCAGACAGCAACAGTCCGCCGTCGATGCCATCACTTCCAATCCGGAGGCTCCGACCTTCGAGAACACCATCGCGGCTTACGAACTTTCGGGTGGACTCCTGTCCAAGGTATGCGGTGTGCTCTACAATGTGTCCGAGACTGAAAACTGTCCCGAACTGGAGGCAATCATAGAGGAAGTCACACCGCTCATCAGCGAGCACGAAGACAATCTCGGTATGAACAAGGCTCTGTATGAGAGGGTGGCCGCCATATATGAAGCGGACCGGAGCGCTCTCACCCGTGAACAGCAGATGGTTCTGAAAAAGCATTACGAGAGTTTTGCGCGCAGCGGTATCGCCCTGCCTGAAAAACAGCAGACCCGCATCCGTGAAATCAATTCCGAGATGGCCGCCAAAATCAATAGGATAGGCAACAATATTCTCGCCGAGAGCAACGCGTTCAAGGCGGAATTCGGCATAAGCGTTTCCGACTATCCTACGGCTATGACCACGACAGAAGACCGCGCCCTCAGGGAGAGAATGTTCAGGGCTTATTCCAGCCGCGGGCACAACGGCAACGACAACGACAACCGCAAACTCATACTCGACGTGATGCGCCTGCGCATCGAGAAGGCTCATCTGATGGGATTCGATTGCCCCGCCGACTTCATACTGGAACCGAAAATGGCTCACGACCATCAGACGGTTGACGCCTTTCTCGACGGTATAATGAAGGCGGCTGTAGCGCGCGCCCGCAGGGAAGTGAAGGATATGGAAGAGATGGCGGGCCACAAGATAGAACCGTGGGACTGGTGGTATTACAGCGAAAAGGTGCGCAAGGCCAGATATGACCTCGACGAGGAACTTGTAAAACCGTATTTCTCTGCCGAGAACGTCACCAAGGGCATCTTCCTTGCGGCCAAGATTCTGTACGGCGTCAATGCCGAGGAAATCACGGGTGTGCCCGTCTATAATCCGGAAGTCCGCACCTACAAGTTGACCTATGACGACGGAAGTCTCATAGGCATATTCACGACTGACTATTTCCCCCGAGACAGCAAGAGGGGAGGTGCCTGGATGAACAATGTACGCGAACAGTATATGGACACCGACGGCAGCGACGTCCGTCCCATTATCCTCAATGTCGGCAATTTCAATTCTCCCGACGGGAACGGTGTGGCTCTCCTGAGCATCGATAACGTGGAGACTGCATTCCACGAGTTCGGACACGCCCTTCACGGTCTCCTTTCGCGTTGCCACTATCCTTCGGTCAGCGGCACTTCCGTGGCGCGCGATTTCGTGGAGACTTTCTCACAATTCAACGAGAACTGGGCTTTCCAGCCGGAACTGCTCAAGCAGTATGCCGTACATTATCAGACGGGTGAGGTCATCCCGCAGGATATTCTGGACAAGATTGACGCTGCGGACAAGTTCAACCAGGGATTTATGACCACGGAACTCTGCGCAGCCTCCATCCTTGATATGAAATGGCACGAACTCACGGAGATTCCCGCAGATGCCGGAGAGGATTTCATAGACGAGTTCGAGGCCAAGGTATGCAGGGATATGGGACTCCCCGACGAGATTATCCCGCGTTACCGTACCACTTATTTCAACCACATCTTCAGCAGTGGCTACAGTGCCGGATATTATGGTTATCTCTGGGCCGAGGTGCTTGACAAGGACGCGTTCTCCATTTTCGAGAAGAACGGAGTCTGGAACAAGGAACTTGCCGCGAAATTCAAGGAAACTTTCCTTGAGAAGGGCGGCAGCGAAGAGCCTATGACACTGTATATCAGTTTCGCCGGTCGCGAGCCTGACAATACTGCATTTCTCCGCGGACGGGGCCTGTAATTTTACGGATGTCACTGCTCCCGTTCCCTTGTGAGGGAGCACGGGGCGGTATTGCGTATCGGTGAGAAGGTGATGCCGAAGATTTTGTTGACACTCTGGAAATACCTGATTTCATAGCACCTGTACTGGTCGTGTCTCCCCACTTTCCCGTGTCCGGTTATGGATTCGGGCCTGAACCCCCATTCGGACAGGTCGCTTAGCGTGGCGCTCGTCACCCCGTCGTCAAGAAGTTTCTTTAAAATAGAGTAGTTCCTGTTGAGTGCCGCGTTGATTCTCTGTTCGATAATCCTGTGGTCGTGCGACCTGCGGTTGTAGTAGTCGTTCCTGCATTTGGAACAGCAGAATTTCTTGTCCTGCCGTCCGTAGGTGATGGATGTCCCGCATTCGAGGCAATGTTTTCCCTCCCTGTCTTCTATCTCATACTTCATACCCGAAAATTTTGACGCTTTAAAATCGTCAAACAAAGGCGGTCTGCCAAATGACCTAAAACTATTGCGGGCAGTATTTTCCGTTTTTTACAAGGCGTGACGTTTCTTTTGTGAATAAAGAAAAGCACTGTTACGCAAATATCGGAAAAACCATTCGCGCATTGTTTCAGTCCGTTTGCAGAAGTCCCGGACAGCGTTTTCCTTTGCCATCGGATTAACAATCTGAACTTTTAAATTATGGAACAGTTAAATCGTATCGAACTTCGCGGAATCGTGGGAACGGTCCGCTACCAGCCCTTTGAAGACAGGGCTGTGTGCAATTTCAGTCTGGCTACCAGCTACGTTTACAAGAACCGCGACGGAGACCCGGTCATCGAGACCCAGTGGCACAGCGTCAATGCTTGGGAGGGAAAGGCGATGCCGGATCTTTCCAAAATCGGGAAAGGGACGAAACTTTACGTCGTCGGAAGGCTCCGCTCGCAGAAATACGTCGATAATGACGGTGTGGAGAGAACCTCTTATGAGGTGGCGGCATCCCAGGTAACAATTCTTGACCAGCAGGGACAACTCCAGTACGAAATGTAGTCCGCTTTTAGAAGGGATTGACTCTAATAAGGCGCCTCAGCGCCGTGTCGGAGTGAGCGAAATGAACATTGAGCCACGGAGACACCCGCTGGAACGAAGTGCAGGCGGCATGCCCCATCGGGGCGGCTGCGTCAGCAGCGGGGGTAAGACAAAGGGGGTTGACTTTTTGGTCAACCCCTTCATCCTTCCAACCCCCCGTAGACTATCGTCTGCCGCCCGGTTATTTACTGAATTCCGGCTTGCGTGTATCCTTGAACAGGATTGCGAAGAGTATTCCCACGACGAGAGAATAGCCCGCGAAGATGAACCAGGCCTTCGCCCAGTCCGGTGAAGAAGCGTGGAACACGACAGCATCCATCACCGCACCGGCGGCCAGAGTGCCGATGGAGGCACCCAAGCCGTTGGTCATAAGCATAAAGAGCCCTTGCGCGCTGGATCTTATCTCAGGGCCGACATTCTGCTCCACATAGAGGGACCCTGATATGTTGAAGAAGTCGAAGGCAACGCCGTACACTATGCAACTCAGGATGAAGAGCAATACGCCGGGCATCCCAGGGTCTCCCAGACCGAAGAGTCCGAAACGGAACACCCAGGCGAACATCGCTATGAGTATCACTTTCTTGATACCAAGCCTTTTCATACAGCAAGGAATGAGCAGTATGCAGAGTGTTTCGGACAATTGTGAGATGGCAATCAGCGCATTCGAGTTCTTTACGGCGAAGGTGTCCGCGAATGCGGGATCGGTTCCAAATGAGCCGAGGAACATATTGGCATATCCGTTCGTTATCTGGAGAGAGGCACCGAGCAGTATCGAGAATATGAAGAAGATGGCAAACTGTCTGTCCTTGAACAACTTGAAGGCGTCCAACCCGAGAGACTCGGCCACCGACCTGTCTTTCTTTACGTTGGAAACGGGGCAGGATGGCATACTGAGCGAATACCCGCACATCACCAGTGACAGGACACCGGAGGAAATCAACTGTGTGTACGAATTCTGCATCGCCGTGCCGTTGATTCTGATGAAATTGGTCGCCAGCATCGAGCAGATGAAGCCTATGGTTCCGAATACGCGTATGGGGGGATAATCCTTTACAGGGTCCTTCCCTTCCTTGCTGAGAGCATTGTAAGCCACTGAATTGGCAAGCGCAATCGTGGGCATAAAGAATGCCACGCTTATGCTGTAGCAGATGAACAGGGGTGCGAAACGTATGCCTGCGTCTGCGTAGTGGCAGTAAAGTCCTGACGCAAGCATAAACACTCCGGCGAGGCCATGGCACAGCGCGAGCACTTTCTGCGCTTCTATCTTGCGGTCAGCGACAATGCCCATAAGCGTGGGCATAAAGACGGATACTACGCCCTGCATGGCGAAGAACCATTTTATCTGCGCTCCCAGCCCGATGATGCCGAGGTATCTGCCAAGTGACGTGAGATATGCGCCCCATACGGCGAACTCGATGAAATTGAGTGCAACCAATTTCAGAGTGACGTGCGATTTCTGCATAAATGAATAACAGTTTGAGTTGTCCGCCCGCAAATTTACCTACTATTCGCGAGATTTCATTATATTTGAACTATGAAATTCACACTTCTATCGAAGGACCCCGGCAGTTGCGCCAGATGCGGTGTCATATCTACCGGCCACGGAGTGATACATACCCCGATATTTATGCCCGTCGGTACTGTGGGTACGGTCAAGGGGGTGTACCACAAAGACCTTTCCGATGACATAGGAGCCGAGATCATATTGGGCAACACCTATCATCTGTACCTGCGTCCGGGTCTGGATGTCCTGAGGAGCGCCGGGGGCTTGCATAAGTTCGAATCCTGGGACAGGCCCATACTGACGGACAGCGGCGGATTCCAGGTGTTCAGCCTGAGTCCCATAAGGAAAATCACCGATGAGGGATGTACTTTTTCTTCGCATATAGACGGCTCCAGACACATTTTCACCCCTGAGAACAATGTCGATACGCAGAGGATAATAGGCGCGGACATAATGATGGCTCTGGATGAATGCTGCCCGGGCGACGCCGATTTCAAGTATGCCGAAAAGTCACTTCTGCTCACGCAGAACTGGCTGGATCGTTTCGCACGGCGTTTCAGGGAGACGGAATCCTTGTACGGATATGACCAGACCTTTTTCCCCATCATCCAGGGATGCGTATATCCCGAGTTGAGAAAGCGTGCAGTGGAGCACGCCTTGTCCACGGGCGCGTCCGGATACGCCATCGGCGGACTTGCCGTAGGGGAACCGACAGAGGTGATGTACCAGATGCTGGAAATCGTGTGCCCACTGCTCCCGGAAAACACTCCCAGATACCTTATGGGTGTCGGCACGCCGGCCAACATATTGGAAGGGATAGGGCGCGGCGTAGATATGTTCGACTGCGTGATGCCTACGCGCAACGGACGCAACGGTATGCTTTTCACCTGGAACGGCGTGATGAATATGCGGAACGCAAGGTGGGAGGATGATTTCTCGCCGTTGGATCCGGATGGAACCTCGTTCGTGGACCACAAGTATTCCAAGGCCTACCTGCACCACCTTTTCATTGCCGGTGAGATGTTCGCCGCGATGATAGCGTCGGAGCACAATCTGGCCTTCTATCTCGACCTTGTGCGCCAGGCGCGCGGGCATATAGAGAAAGGCGACTTCAAGGGATGGAAGGAGAGCGTGATACCAAGAATTTCTTCAAGGATGTAACTTATTATGCTGCACGGAATAAAGAAACTTGACAAGTACATCTTCAGAAGGTTCATGATGACTTTCTTCATCGCGTTGCTCCTGATAATAGGTGTCGTGATAATCTTCGATATCAGCGAGAAAATAGATTCTTTCGTATCCAAGCAGGCAACACTCCACGCAATCATATTCGACTACTACATCAACTTCATTCCGTATTTCATGAATATGTTCAGTCCCCTGTTCGTATTCATCGCCGTAATATTCATGACGTCCAGGATGGCGCAGAATTCGGAAATCATCGCGATTCTTTCAGGAGGCATAAGTTACAGGAGAATGCTTGCGCCCTATGTCGTGGGCGCTTTTGTCGTGTCCTCCCTGTCGCTGGTGCTCAATCTGTTCGTCATACCCAAGGCCAACGTGGTGAGACTGGATTTCGAAGACAAGTACGTGTACCATCACGCGGCCGCAGTCGATGAGGTCCATTATCAGATAGAGCCGGGAACATTCTTCTATGCCGAATCGTTCAGCAACTGGAACAATACAGCATATCACATCACTCTCGAAAGGATTGAAAACAACCGTCTCGTGCGCAAGCTGTCGGCTGAGACCGCCACGTGGGACAGTACGGCGAAGGGGTGGAAATTGCAGAAATATTTCGAGAGGGAATATCTGCCTGACGGGCAGGACCGGATTGTCACAGGAGCGAAGAAGGATACGGTGATAGATTTCACCGTGACGGATTTCTATCGGAACAAGAAGACGGTGGGATCTCTTCCCATAAAGGATCTCAACGAACTCATCGAGACCCAGCGGATGAGGGGGGATCCGAGCATAATGTATTCGCTCATAGAGAAGAACAACCGCTATTCACTCCCCTTTTCGGCGTTCATACTTACCATTATGGGGGTATGTCTCTCTTCTCGCAAGAAGAGGGGCGGGATGGGATGGAACATTGCGATAGGCATAGCTCTGGCATTCACTTATATCCTTTTTATGAAATTCAGCGAGATGTTCGTCTATACCGGTGTGATGACGCCGCTGGTGGCGATATGGTTGCCCAACGTCGTATTCACCCTGGTAACGGTGTATCTGTATCATCTGGCTCCCAAATAATGTTGTCATGACAGTAAAAATCGTAAACAAATCACGTTGGGGACTCCCTTCGTACGCCACTCCGCATTCGGCTGGGGTGGACCTCAGGGCAAATATCGACTCTCCCGCAGTGCTTCGCCCATTGGAGCGGGCAATGGTTCCGACAGGCCTTTATATGCAGATTCCGGAAGGATTCGAAGGGCAGGTGAGACCCCGCAGCGGTCTGGCGGCGAAACGCGGTGTGACCGTACTCAACACGCCCGGCACGATAGATGCGGACTACCGCGGAGAAATCAAGGTAATCCTGGTCAACCTCTCCAATGAGGATTTCACCGTAGAACCGGGTGAGCGCATAGCGCAGATGGTGTTTGCCAGACACGAGACGGCTATGTGGCTTGAAGTGGAAGAACTTGATGCCAGCGAAAGAGGTGCTGGCGGATTCGGCAGCACGGGTGTGAAATGAGAGTGGAAGAACTTTATTCCAGGTATCTGGAATGCGGCGGGAGGGTCAATACCGACAGTCGTACAGTCGCTCCGGGCGAAATGTTCGTCGCGCTGAAAGGTGACAATTTCGACGGAAACGCATTCGCGTTGCAGGCGCTGGACAAAGGTGCACGCTACGCCGTGGTGAGCGCGGACAGCGAGGCAGCCCGTTCCGGCAGGGAAGGAATGACAGCGGTAGCGGATACTCTGGATACGCTGCGGGAACTGGCAGCGTATCATCGCCTGCATTGCGCAGGGAACCGTCATATCCCTGTGATAGGTCTTACCGGCACCAACGGCAAGACCACGACGAAGGAGCTTATGCGTGCCGTCCTTTCAAGGAAATACAAGGTACACGCCACGGAAGGCAATCTCAACAATGACATCGGAGTGCCTCAGACTCTTCTTAAAATGAAGAAAGACACGGAGATTGCCATAGTGGAGATGGGAGCCAACCATCCCGATGACATAGCCCGTCTGGTGGAAGTGTCGAGACCTGATTTCGGCCTCATTACCAATGTGGGGAAAGCCCATCTGCTCGGCTTCGGCTCATTCGAAGGCGTATGCCGCGCAAAGGGGCAGCTTTATGATTTCCTCCGTGACAACGGGGGGAAGGCGTTCTTCAATTCGTCCGATTCCATCCTCGCGGAGATGGTTTCCGAAAGAAAAGGACTGGAGGTCCTGCCGTACAGCGCCGAATCGATGGATGCCCGCATTCTCCCCGGAGACGCTTCCAATCCTTTTCTTGCGATGACGGCGGGCGGGCGTCTTTTGCAGACGGCTCTTGTCGGCACCTACAATGCTGCGAACGTTCTTGCGGCATTGGCCATCGGGGCATATTTCGGTGTGCCGCAAGATGAAGCGATGGAAGCCGTCGCGTCCTACAAGCCTTCCAACAACCGTTCCCAGATGGTACGGACGGAGAACAACACCTTGATAGTGGATGCCTATAACGCCAATCCGTCGAGTATGTCCGTTGCACTTGACAATTTCGCATCCATCCGCTCCGACAAGAAACTTGCCCTGATAGGGGATATGCGCGAACTCGGCGGAGATTCCCTGAAAGAGCATATGGATATCGTCAGAAAAGTGACTGACGGGGACTATGACGCCATCTTCGTAGGGCGCGAGTTCTCTGCGGCCATACGCGAGTGCGGAGCATCTTATCCCGTATTCGACTCCTCCGGGATGCTTGCGGATTTCCTTCACGGACATCCCGTGACAGGGGCGCTTGTGCTTGTCAAGGGGTCTCGCGGGATACAGATGGAAAAGGTTATTCCGCAACTCTGACAATTATCACAATTTAAGGCTGTATTGGACTCTTATGTCCGCACGGGCAGGTTTTCCGTTGAAATAAGCAATCCCGGACAGTCTTGCGTATATGGACGAGCGTCCCGTCTTCCATACGGCGTAGAGGCAGCCGGATATGCCTCTCCCGTAGTAGGAAGGCACGCTGAAGTTGCCCGGAGCATCCCTTTCATAGACATATATCCTGTCGTCCCAGTTGTCTGCGATGAACCCGGTAATTCTTGCTGATACGGACATCTTTTCCGCCGTGAATCTCCCTTCCGCGTAGGACAGGAAGGATATACTCTTGCAGACTACGGAGTTCGCCCTTGCGAAGGCGTCCCATCTACCGTAATTCCGGCTCCAGTCCGCTCTCAGGTCGGCTTTCCAGCGCAAGGCATTGCCTGTCCTGTACGAGCAGGACGCGCGGAGTCTCAGCGTCCCCGTCCCGCTCAGCGCACACGTCCACAGGGACGTGTTTTTTATCTGCCAGGAATTCTTTGCGGGGTTGCGTGACGCATCCACGGTCGAGGAGAAAGCATTCAGGACGAGTCCTCCGGCCACTCCGTATTCGGAGGACACCTTCGAACCCGTTCTTGCCGCCCCTGAATATGCGGGCTCCAGACCCGGGGGATAGTACCTCACCAGCAGGCAGAGTTCTTTCCTGTAGGCGATGTTCCATCTTGCACCTGCGAGTCCGGACGCAAGACGCGTGTTGAAATCAAATGCCGCCTCCCCCCACAAATCGACCGTCCCGACATTGAGCAGCATATCCGCGCCTGCTCTGGTACAGTCTTTTGATATGCAGGCGGTAATGCCTAACACGGACTTTCTCCCGCTTCGGCGCACGTTGAGCCCCGCCAATCCGCCTATTGTTCCGAAACAGGTCAGTTCGCAATTCCCGAAATTCATCCCTGCAGCGACCCCTCTGAGACAGTATCTCGAATCGTATGTTTTTGAGGAGGTGACGCCCGTAGGCCGTTTCGAGAATGCGCTGCAAGTGCTCAGACCGCTGAGCGAGAAGCCGTTCCAGAAGGTCAGGCCCTGTCCGAATCTGGCGTTGAAGTCACCCGCTATGACTTTCCCGAGCCATTTTCTGCCATATACCGCCACTGATGCGCTCCATCCGCTGACTCCGAATCCCGGCCCGCCGGATGACGATTTTTTGTCCGGCGGTTCTCCGCGAATCCCTGCCGAGGCATCCAGCAGATTGCCTATGCTCCATCCTCCTTTGAGAAAAGCCCCCGGGTCTATGACGCTTCCCGCGTCTTTCCTTGCCACTGCCCTCGCGGTGAGATAAGCGCTCTGTCTTCTTGCGAGAGAAGAATTGCCGGGAGCTGACTTTGATGAGAAATCGACGAAAGGCCTGAGAGATTCAGCCGTCTCACGGTTGAACCCGTCAATCCGCGCGAGTTCCTCTATGGACAGGATGTCTCCCTGCCGCTTGCGATAATCGACAATGGATGCAATCTGGAACTGCGTGAACAACCCGCTCTCTTCGAGTCTGGCCCTCCCGGCGGTGTTGAGAGCTATCGGATTCCGGCTCAATTCCTGCATCCGCAGGACTTCCGTCTCGTCAAGTTCTTCGATGTCGGCGGCTCCCGTGAGAAACCCTGTACCGACATCCTGAGCAAATGCAGTCTTTGGGAGGAGGGTCCGGCAGAGGATTGCGAGGAGCAAGGCCCCGCAAAGTGATGAAGTGTTCATAGCTTTGTTTATAAGTCATCGCAAAAATGGAAGATTCTTTGGGTTTGAAAGAAAAAAATCGCGTATTTTTACAATATCTATTTTTGCGATTATGGATAAGATCAAGATTCTCGACAAGACTTTCAGACCTTTCATCACAAATGAGAAAATCCTGCAGACTGTAGATAACGTGGCCAACCGCATCAACGAAGACTTCAAGGGCAGCAATGATGTCCCTGTATTCATCTGCGTGCTGAACGGAGCCATCGTCTTTACGGGTGAACTGCTGCAACGTATCAACTTCCCCTGCGAACTGGTTTCCATCAAACTGAGTTCGTATCAGGGAACCAAGTCCACAGGGACCGTCCTCAACATAATGGGTCTCACAGGCGACGTCCGTGGCAGGAGGGTGATAATCTGTGAAGACATAGTCGATACGGGCAACACCATAGTGGCTTTGAAGGAGTTGCTTCTCGACAAGGGGTGCGCCGACGTGCGCATCTGCACGATGCTTCTCAAACCCGACGTGTACAGGAAGGACGTAAAACTCGACTATGTAGGGATGGAGATTCCCGACAAGTTCATTCTAGGGTTCGGTCTCGACTATAACGAAGTGGGAAGAAATTCCAAGGATATCTATATCATTGACGAGTAAGATGAAATATTACATCCTGTTCGGTCCTCCCGGAGCGGGGAAAGGGACTCAGGCCGTTGCGATGGTCGAAAAATATAATCTCAAGCATATCTCCACCGGGGAAATGCTTCGGGCCGAGATTGCGGCCGGGACAAGATTGGGATTGAGGGCGAAGGGGCTCATAGACGCAGGGTCTCTTGTCCCTGACGAAGTGGTCGAAGAGATGATAGAGACCACTTTCAATGCCAATCCCCAGGTCAACGGTTTCATACTTGACGGGTTCCCCCGCACTATGACTCAGGCAGAGATGCTTGACAGGATGCTGTCCCGAAAAGGTGAGGACGTGACCGCCGTCATCTCGCTGATGATTCCCGATTCCCTGGTCAAGGAACGCATCGCCCACCGTGCAGCAATCGAGGGGCGTGCCGATGATGCAAGCGATGAGACCATCAGCAACCGCATCAGCACCTATCACAAGAAGACGGAACCTCTCATAGACTATTACCGCAAGAAGGGGAAATATTTTGAAATCGACGGCGACGGAGGCCCCGGCGAAGCCGGAATCCTGGCTGTAAGGGAACGTCTCTTCGAATTGTTGGACAGATTGTAGTCCATTCCCTTTTTCTGAATCTGTCGGGGTACAGTGACTCGAACACTGGACCCTCTGGTCCCAAACCAGATGCGCTGCCAACTGCGCCACACCCCGAAATCCCCGATGGGGACGGCAAAGTTACTGTTCTTTTCGAAAAAAACAAAGACGTGACTGCCTTATCCTCTTTTGAGTTTTTCGATATACTCGTCTATTTTCCTGAGTTCCGTGGGAATGGGTATGCGCTGGGGACAGGCTTTTGCGCATAATCCGCAGGATATGCAGTGGTCGGCCTGACTAAGAGTTCCTACCGCCTTGTCGTATGAGGCGAGGAAACGCCGTCTCTGTCTCGCGTAGTCCTTCTGTTCCTTCGTGATCAGGTAACTGCCCTCGTTGACGCGGTCGTTGTAGAATTTGAATATTCCCGGTATGTCGATGCCGAATTGGCAGGGCATACAATAATGACAGGACGTGCAGCGTATGAGGGGGGTCTTGGAAATTTCTTCCGCGATGTGTTCCAGAAGTTCGAATTCTCTCCCGGTCAAGGGCTTGAACCCGCAGAAAGTGTTCAGATTGTCCTGAAGATGCTCCCTGTAGGTCATTCCGCTCAACACTGTCAGTACGTTGGGGAAACTTCCCGCGAAGCGGAACGCCCAGGACGCCACGCTTTTGTCGGGGTCAGCCGCCTTGAGTTCGGTGGCCAGCACTGCGGGAATGGAAGCCAGAGCACCTCCGCGCAGAGGCTCCATCACGATGACAGGAATCCCCTTTGCCGTAACGGCTTCGTAGAGCTGGCAGGCCACGTCCTCGACCTTCCAGTCGAGATAGTTCATCTGAATCTGTATGAAGTCCCAGTGGTACTTGTCGTGGAGAGCCAGCAGTTCTTCCATACCTGCCGCGTCACCGTGGAAAGAGAAACCCAGATTGCAGATGTGGCCTGCAGACCTTTCCTTGAGCAGGAAATCCATTATGCCGGTGTCTCCGAAGCGTGTGTCGAAGGATTTTCTGCCGCTGATGGAATGGAGCAGGTAATAGTCGATGTGGTCGGTCTTGAATATTTCGAGAGAACGGCGGTACATCTTCACTGAATCGTCATAGGTCCAGTTCGAGAAATTGGACAGTTTCGTGGCAAGTAGCCATTCGCTCCTCGGGTGCCTTGAAAGGGCTTCCGCAGTCGCGCGTTCGCACTCGCCGCCGAGATACACCGGTGCCGCATCGAAATAATTGACTCCATTGGCAATGGCTTCATCGACAAGACGGTTGACCTCTTCCTGGTCAATGATCTGCTTCCCGTCCTTCCCCTCCACTTTCGGCCAGCGCATGCAGCCGTAGCCGAGAAGTCCGACTTCCTTGAAATTACGCCGCATCGCGGAGGCACCGTTACCTTGCGCATTGTTTCCGCCAGATGATATTCCCCCCAGACTTGTCGCCGCAGCGACCAGCCCCGTAGTTTTAAGAAAATCCCTTCTATCCATATCCGTGTACCTTATCTGATGTGATGAACCTCGATTCCGTCAACCGTGATGGCGCTTACAGGACGTGTCGGGCACAGGAATTCGCAGGCGCCGCAGCCTATGCATATCTCTTCCATAACCACCGGCCTGCGGATATCTCCTTCCCCTGTTTTCACCATAGAAATAGCCCCGACGGGGCAATGACGCTCACAATTTCCGCAGGAGAACTCCCCTTTTGCGGCAAGGCACAGGTCGGCGTTGACCCGCGCCGTGCCTGTCTTGATGGAGGATTTTTCTTCGCGGCTTATGGGAAGTATCGCCCCTGAAGGGCATACGTCCGAGCAGGATGTGCACTCCGGACGGCAGAAACCGCCCTCGAATCCCATCTGCGGCTGGAGGAGGTGCGCCAAGTCTGTTGAGGGACGCAAGACGTCATTGGGGCAGGTGCTGACGCATAACTGGCACGAAATGCACCGTGAGTAGAAGTTTCTGACGGACACCGCTCCGGGGGGCACCATCCTCACGGTTCTGTCCGGAGATCTCTTCGGGGCCATGGAGTCGACCAACAAATCACTCCCACTCTGTTTTATCTTTTGGGCTTTCGCCGTGACGGCCGCTCCGGCCAGCAGAAGGGTGGCCCCGAGAAAGCGCCTTCTGCCGCCATCGGAAGACTTGTCCCGCTTTCCTCCGGAGATTTCGGAGGAAGAGTAGGAAATTGCTCCCGCGTGGCAGCTGTCTATGCAGTCAAAGCACCCGACGCAGCGCGAATAATCGACCACGTGATGCTCCGTATCTATGCAAGACGCCTTGCAGGTCCGCCCGCAGAGACCGCATCCTGTGCAGGCGTCTTCATCTATCCTTATCTTGAAGAGGGATGCCTTCGAGACATAACCGAGTACGGTTCCAACCGGGCATACCGTATTGCACCAGACCCTGCCCCACATCCAGGCGCACAAGGTCACCAGAAAGAAAGAGATTCCAGCCACAAGAGCGAGGGCGGGCGCGATGCTCTGTCCGTCCACAAGGCACACGACGCTCCGTACCATTTTTCCGTATGCGCTGTACGGTCCTATCAAGGCGATTAACATCTGGCATCCGGCCACCAGCGAGGCGACAGTCAAGATCAGCACGGTTAATCTCATCCATTTCAGTCCCTTACTGAAGACGAAGCCTTTCTTCTTTTTCCCGGACAGTTTTCTGCGCAGGGCGATGACCGCATCCTGAAATATTCCCAGAGGGCAGATGACGGAGCAGTATATGCGCCCGAAAACCAGAGTGAGGAGTACGAGGCCGGCAAGAACCGCAAGATTGCCGAGAGTGGCTCCCCCTATGACTCTCATCACTGAGGGAATGAACTGAATATATGCCGCCCATCCCCACCAATCCTGGCCTATTCCTATAAAAAGCAATGTGGTGCAGGCAAAAAGCAGAGACGCAAGTACTATGCGAATATTCCGTAACATTACGAATGCATTTTTACAAATATAGGTAAAAATCACGGACCAGTCTGCAGTATTCCCCGGTATATTCCCCGTCTTTCCTTATAACCAGTTCGGAAGAGACCGGGACGGTGCCGGGACCTGATGCGGAGAACGTGGCGATTGTTCTGGAAATCGCTTTTCGTTCCGTTGTGCGTATATGCAGCGTTTCTGATGCGAAAAGTCCTCTTGACCGTCCTTCACGCAACAGTTGGCGTTCAATGTCCGAGGGCATTATCAAGGCAAGCCTCCCGCCGGGGGCGAGATGCGTGGAAGCAAAAACGATGATGTCCGCGTATGAAAGGGTCAGGCTGTGGCGGGAGATGCTCACACGTTCATCAGGATTGGTCAGTGACGAATCGAAATACGGAGGGTTGGAGACTATGAGGTCATAGGCCGTGTCCGTTTGGAATTCCTGTAAAGACAAATGGAGGCTACGGAGAGACTCTTTCCACGGGGAAGAAGCGAAATTGGCCGCTGCTTCGGACGCAGACGCTCCGTCAATGTCAATGCCTTCGATGACGAAGTCTTCCGCAATCTCCGAGAGTCTCTGGGCCAGCATAAGAGCGACTGTCCCCGTGCCTGTACCTATGTCCAGAACCTTCCTGTCGGAAGGGAGCACTCCCACGGCGGCTCCCAAAAGGACTCCGTCGGTATTGATTTTCATCGCGGAAAATTCGTTGCTTACGGTGAAGCGCTTGAACTGGAATTCCGCCGCCATCAGATGAAGACTCCGTCCTTCATATGCAGGCACCTGTCACACATTCCGGCCAGTTCGGAATCGTGCGTGACTATTATGAAGGTCTGTCCGTATTTGTCCCTTAGCGTGAAGAAAATCCTGTGAAGTTCCGCTTTCGTCACCGAATCGAGATTGCCCGAAGGTTCATCGGCAAATACGGTCGCCGGATTGTTAACCAGAGCCCTTGCAATGGCAACTCTCTGCTGCTCTCCTCCTGACAGTTCCGCCGGTTTGTGGGTAAGACGGCCGGCGAGGCCAAGATCCTCCAGAAGAGATTTCGCCGCCGATTTCGCATCCGAAGCGGACCTGCCGCCTATCAAAGCCGGTATCATCACGTTTTCGAGGGCCGTGAATTCGGGAAGAAGGTGATGTGCTTGAAACACGAAACCTATCCGTCTGTTGCGGAAGCGGGAGAGTTCTTCTCCGGAAAGGTGCAGTACGTCCACTCCGTCTATGAAAAGTGTGCCGGCATCCGGAGTGGACAAGGTTCCGAGTATCTGGAGGAGAGTGGATTTGCCGGCTCCGGAAGCGCCCATTATGGACACCACCTCTCCATTTTCAGCGCTGAAATCTATCCCTTTGAGGACTTTCAACTGGCCGAAGGACTTTTCTAAAGATGAAGCCTCTATTATCATTTGCGCCGCGAAATGACTCTATGAACTGCTGCGGTGATGTCCGCCTCATCCATACCGTATGCTTTCAGCAGTTCGGAAGGAGTGCCCGACTGCCCCCATCTGTCCCCTCCGTTGATGAATTCAACCGGGGTAGGAGCCTTTGTGGCAAGAACACCGGCGATGAGTTCCCCCAGACCTCCCGCGCAGTTGTGCTCTTCCGCCACCACCACCGCTCCCGTCTTGAGGGCGGACGCGACAACGGCCTTTTCGTCAAGAGGCTTGATGGTCGCGACATTGATTATCTCCACGCTTATGCCTTCCTCTTCCAGCTTTTCCGCTGAAAGCAAGGCTTCCCATACGAGGTGTCCGGTAGCGAAAACGGTCACGTCACTTCCTTCGTTGAGGACATAGGCTTTCCCTATCTCGAAGGGCTCGTCCTGAGGGGTGAAATTGGGCCGTGACGGACGACCGAATCGCAGATATACAGGACCCTCATACCGGGCGGCCGCAATCGTGGCGTTCATTGTCTGGTTGTAATCGCACGGGCATATGACGCACATTCCCGGAATCGCGCGCATCAGGGCGATATCCTCCATCGTCTGGTGGGTAGCCCCGTCTTCGCCCAGGGTGATGCCGGCGTGTGAAGATGCAAGCTTGACGTTGGCGTGGCCATATCCGATTTCCTGTCTCACTTGATCGTAGACACGTCCCGATATGAATTCGGCGAATGAGCCGCAGAAAGGAATCTTGCCCGAAAGTGACATTCCGGCGGCAACTCCTACCATATTGGCCTCCCCTATGCCGCATTGGATGAACCTGTCCGGGAATTCTCCGGCGAAGGCGTCCATCTTGAGGGACCCTTTCAGATCCGCCGTGAGGGCCACCACCCTTTCATCGGCCCTGGCCGCTTTGAGGAGCCCTGCTCCGAATCCGCTACGGGTATCCTTCTTACCTGTATCCGTATATTTTTTCATATCGCATTATTTTTAAAAATCTCCCAGAGTCTCCGGAATCTGCTCCAACGCCGCGGCGCACTGTTCCTCCGAGGGGGCTTTGCCGTGCCATTTGTGAGTCCCCGCCATAAAATCGACGCCGTGCCCCATCTCAGTCCTGAAAAGAATCATCGTCGGCCTGTCACCTCCGACGGCCGCTTCCGCCTTGCCGAAGGCATCGAGAATCTGTTCGAAATCGTTGCCGTCCGCTACGGTGATGACATTCCATCCGAAAGATTTCCATTTGGCTTCGAGGTCTCCGATGCCCGCCACTTCAGCGGTGGGCCCGTCAATCTGCTGCCCGTTCCAGTCCGTCATTGCGATGAGGTTGGAAAGCCTGTGGTGGGCACAGAACATTCCGGCCTCCCAAATCTGTCCTTCCTCGCTTTCACCGTCCCCGCAGAGAACATAGACCTTCTCATCAGTCCCGTCCATCTTTTTTGCAAGGGCTATACCGGCTGCCGCCGAAAGTCCCTGTCCGAGAGAACCGGAAGGCTGGAATACGCCCGGCAGACTCTTGCTCACGGAGGGGTGTCCCTGAAGGCGGGAACCGAACTTGCGCAGCGTCCCCAGTTCGCTTGGAGGGAAATATCCGGCTCTCGCCAGAACGGAATAATACACGGGTGCCATATGCCCTGCGGAAAGAATGAAGGCGTCCTGACCTTTTCCCGTCCGGCTCCACATTCCGGGGTCGTGATTCATTACACCGAAAAACAACGCCGTCATTATGTCGGCGCAACCCATCGAGCCGCCCGGATGTCCGGAACCGGCCATAGTCACCATCCTGATGATGTCACGGCGTACCTGGGCTGAGATAGCCGAGAATTGTTCCACTGTTCTCATATCGTGCAAATTTAATAAGTTTTAACTTATATTTGTATCCAAAACGTTTCCGGGATGAGATATATAAGGAATTTCTGCATAATTGCCCATATTGACCACGGCAAAAGCACCCTGGCAGACAGGCTTTTGGAACTGACTCGGACCCTCGGGGAAAGAGATATGGAGAATCAGGTCCTGGATGATATGGACCTCGAAAAGGAGAAAGGCATCACCATAAAAAGCCACGCCATCCAGATGGAGCACGTTTACAAGGGAGAGAAATACAGACTCAATCTGATTGACACTCCCGGGCACGTGGATTTCTCTTATGAGGTATCCAGGTCCATAGCATCCTGCGAAGGGGCTCTGCTGGTGGTGGATGCGACGCAGGGTGTCCAGGCGCAGACCATTTCCAATCTTTATCTTGCCATCGACCACAATCTTGAAATCATCCCCGTCCTCAACAAAATAGATATGGAGGCGGCGCAGATAGACGTGGTGTCCGACCAGATATGCGACCTCATCGGATGCGACCCCGAAGACATATTCAAGGTGTCAGCGCGGACAGGCGAAGGCGTAGCTCCGCTCCTCGATGCCATAGTGGAAAAGATACCCGCTCCGTCAGGCGACCCGTCAGCTCCGCTCCAGGCTCTCATCTTCGACTCGGTTTTCAATCCCTTCAGGGGTGTCATAGCCTACTTCAAGGTAAAGAACGGAAGCGTACGGAAGGGGGACAAGGTGAAGTTCTTTAATACCGGTATGGAATACGAAGCCGATGAGACAGGCGTATTGAAACTCAGTCTCAGCCCGAAAGAGCAAATAGACTGCGGAGACGTGGGCTACATCATTTCGGGAATCAAGAGCGCGACGGAAGTCAAGGTGGGCGACACTGTCACGCATGTGGAAAATCCGTGTCAGGAGGCCATATCCGGGTTCGAGGAGGTGAAACCTATGGTTTTCGCGGGAATGTATCCAGTTGATGCCTCCAAATTCGAGGAGTTGCGCACTGTTCTCGAAAAGTTTCAGCTCAATGACGCTTCCTTCATCTACGAACCTGAAAGTTCACTCGCGCTCGGCTCCGGTTTCCGCTGCGGTTTCCTCGGGCTGCTTCATCTCGAAATAGTGCAGGAAAGGCTTTTCAGGGAATTTGCAATGGACGTGATAACCACGGTCCCCAACGTCTCCTACAAGGTTTACACCACCCAGGGGGAAGTGCTTGATGTCCACAATCCTTCGGGAATGCCTGCTCCGACTCTTATAGACCATATCGAAGAGCCCTACATAAGGGCGCAGATAATCTCCAAGTCCGATTTCTTCGGTCCCATAATGAAACTTTGCCTGGACAGGCGCGGCACCCTTACGAGCCAGCATTTCATCACCTCCGACAGGGTGGAGCTCAACTACGATATGCCTCTGTCCGAGATAGTTTTCGGATTCTACGACAATCTCAAGACCATATCGAAGGGGTATGCGTCATTCGACTACCATATCACGGGCTATCGTCCGGCCAGACTCGTGCGCCTCGACATTCTCCTCAACGGGGAACCGGCAGACGCCCTTTCTACCCTGATACACGAGGACAACGCCTATGATTTCGGGAGGAAGATGTGCGTGAAACTGAAAGACCTCATACCACGCCAGCAGTTCGACATCCCCATCCAGGCGGCCATCGGCGCCAAAATCATAGCGCGCGAGACGGTCAAGCAGGTCAGAAAGGACGTCACCGCCAAATGTTATGGCGGTGACATTACCAGAAAGAGAAAACTTCTCGAAAAACAGAAGGAAGGAAAGAAGCGGATGCGTCAGATAGGAACCGTGCAGGTGCCTCAGAGCGCGTTTATGGCAGTCCTGAAATTGGATTGACGGCTTCTTTCTTCCCCGGCGGTCCCGAACTAAAGGCTGTCGTTGACCTTCTTCCAGTCGGCGACAGGAGGTATGATGCCCAGGTCTATGATTTCGTCGCGCATCTTGCAGAGGTGCTCGTACGAGGCCTTAAGATCGGCCATTTCCTGCGCTGTCCCGGCGGGCGCGGCGAAATGCACGCCTTTCTCGTCGATGACGGAAGGCATAGCCATCATCACGTTCTTGAATCCGCACTTTTCACAGTTGACGTAGCATCCGGCAGGCCAGGTGAAAGGCTCGCCTCCCATAGCCGCCTCTATCATCTTGACGGCATTGTATGCCGGACTCTGGAATGACGAACGTCCGCGGAGTTTGATGATGTTGGAACCTCCCTGTATGGTGTTCTGCTTTATCTCGGCGAACCTTTCAGCGCTGAGATTCATTTCGGAAAGAGGTTTCCCGTCAATCTTCACGCCCGATGCGAACACTGCCATCGCTTCGCCGTGACCTCCGTAGGTGTGTGCGCCTGTCACCTTGCACTGCTGCACTCCGAATTCGGCTGCAAGCGCTTCCTGAAGACGCGTGGAGTCCAGTGCCGCGAGTGTGGTCACCCTTTCAGGAGAAAGTCCCGAATGGAGAAGGACGACAAGTCCTGTAAGGTCTGCGGGATTGAAGATGACCACCACGTGCTTCACATCGGGGCAGTATTTCCTTACGTTCTTTCCGAAGTCCTCTGCTATCTGGCAGTTGCCTTTGAGAAGGTCTTCGCGTGTCATACCTTCCTTGCGTGGCGCTCCACCGGACGAGATGATATATTTCGCGTTCTTGAAAGCTACCGCCGGGTCCGTGGTCCAGGTGATGTTCGCTCCTTCGAATGCGCAATGATCCATCTCAGCCACGACTCCTCTGAGTCCCGGTTCATATACGTCATAAAGGCAGAGATTGGGGGTGAGTTTCAACATCATGGCAGTCTGTGCCATATTCGACCCTATCATTCCGGCCGCGCCGACGATGACGAGTTTTTCGTTTGTCAAGAATTCCATATGCTGTGCAATAAATTTGGTCTTTCTACCGTGGCGATTGCAAATATACGAAAATTCACTATATTTGTCGCGTTATAACCCATTTATGGCACTGTTTCTGACAAAAGACCTCGATGATCCCGGCCGATCGCGCCTGGGCGTGTGGAAAATTACTGAAAGCGAAGAAGAGCTTCGCAACATGAGTTCAGTTCCGACTGACGAGCTCGAAGAAATCTCATACATCAAAAACGAATCGCTGCGCAAGCAGAAGCTTGCCGTGCGCGCCTTGCTTGATGCAATGTTCGATGACAAGGTATATCTTTCCCATCACGACAACGGGAAGCCGTACATTGAGAACTGCGCCACGTCCATAAGCATAACGCATACTGAAAAGTACGTAGCCGTAATCCTCAGCGAGACAGAGGACGTGGGTATAGACATCGAGTCGCTGGACCGCGATTTTTCAGCGGTGGAGAAAAAAGCCCTTTCCGAAGATGAAATCGATGACCTTGACGATGACAAGAGAAATGAGCAGCTTGCCATATACTGGTGCGCAAAGGAGGCCATCTTCAAGATGCAGAGCCAGAATGACGTCAACTTCGCCGAACAGATAGAGATAGAGCGTTTCCGCCCGAAATCGGACGGGGAGCTTGAAGCCACTTTCATCGACAAGGACGGTTTCGAAGAAGATTTCGACCTCGAATATATGACCTTCGACGGTCACATTCTGGTCTGGACTGCGGTGTCCTGAACCGTTCAGTCCAAAGGACGGAGCCAGATTTCCGGATCCCGGGGGAGCGTCTTGTCATCCCATATCTCAAAATGGAATACGGTCTCACCGTTGATTGTGTCCACTGTGCCAAGTTCCTGCCCCGTTTTCACTTTCTCCCCGCGCTTGACGTACACGTCCTTTATTTTGGCATACAGGGTGAAATAGTTGCCGTGCTGGACGAGCACGCACTGATGATATCCCGGCAAAACAGTAATCTGCGCCACCTCCCCATTGAACACGGCCTTGACTTTCGCGGATTTCGGGACAGCGAGGGTGACACCGTTGTTGTCGGGAAGTTTGAGTGACTTGAATACGGGGTGAAACTGCTTTCCGAAATGCGCCACCACGGACCCGCTTACGGGCCAGGGAAGTTTTCCTTTGTTGGCTACGAAATCCTTCGCGAGAGTATAATCGACCGGTTTGCCCGGCTTTTTCGCACCGCCTATGGCTTTCTTTATCTCCTTTTCCAAAGCCACGGCCTGGTTTTTCTTATTGGAAAGTTCTTTCTGATACTTGCTTTTCTCCTTTTTCAACTTGGCCGTGAGAGCCTTTGCTTCCTTCTCTTCCGATACAAGTTTGTTGACGTCTTTCTGACGTTGTTCCCGCACTCTGGCTTCTTCTCCACGAAGGCTGACAAGTCTCGCTTTCTCCACGTCCAGTGAATCCCGGAGCCGCTGTATGGCCTTTGCCTGGGTGTTCATCTGCGTGGATATGTTGCGGAAATAACCGTAACGCCTCATCCCCTGCGACAAATTGTCGCTCGCAAGAATGTACATATACCATTTGCGGGCATCCCTGTTCTTGTATGCACTTTTCACCATACGCCCGAAATACAAGGTCATCGTGTCCAGCTGGGACTTCGCTTTGTCCATCTCCTTCTGGCAGACGTCTATCTGACGGTTGAGCTTCGATATTATGACATCGGATTCAGCCACCAGCGCCTTCCTTGCCTTCACTTTCCCCTGAACGAGAGTGAGTTTGTTGAGAGCGCTTGCGCTCTTGCCTGCGTTTTCCTTCAACTGCTTGTCCAGGATGGCTATTTCACGCTCAAGACGCTCTTTCCTGCTCTGCTGCTCCTTTGTCTGGGCGAGAGCCGGACTCTGCATCGCTGCGACAAGGACTGCGACTATGATGACTTTCAGGTTCATTATTTTCTTATTGAGGACATACGTTCTTCTATTCTGCTCTCAAGGTCAGGGATTTCCCCACCCTTGTTCTTGGAGACAGCCATATTCCAATACACTTTGGCGAGATCGAATTCCCCGAGGGCATAGAGCACTTCGGCATAATGATCCAGGATGGTTGCCTCCTCCTTGCCGCCGTACAGCATCGCACGTTTGAAATGGGTCTTCGCTTCCTTGCATTGCCCGCGCAGGTACAATATCCATCCGAGCGTATCGAGATACGTGGCGTTGTCAGGTTCCTTTTCCACCGCAGTACGGCTCATCTGTTCGGCTTTCTTCATATTGCGGCCTTCCAGGCACAGGTAGTAAGCGTAATTGTTGAGGACGGCGGCGTTGGAAGAATCGAGTTTCAGCGCCTTTTCGTAGGTCTTGTAGGCCTTCGCGGAGTTGCCGAGGAGATGATACAAATCCCCCATTCCGGCGTAGGTGTCGGTCAGGACTTCCTTGTCACCCGGGAATCCCGCCACAATCCTCTCGTACTCGGATATGGCTGATGGATAGTCCTGGAGATTGTAGAAGGCGAAACTTTTCATCTTGAGGAAATCCGCTTCTTCCGGAAAATCCCCGAAACCCTGTTCCGACTCGCTCAGCAGGGCCGTCCAGTTCCGGGAAGATACCAAGTACTGGATATAAATCAAACGGGCCGAAAGGCTTTCCGGGTAAAGGTTCCTGTTCTTCGAGAAACATTCTCCCGCCTTTATCTGACGCTCCGTTGCATAGTAATATGAGCCTGCTGTCTGCAGCACGGTGCTGTCATTGGGAGCGCAAGACCGGTACACGGACATCAGAGTGTCCAGATGCGGCAGGAAATTCCTGATGAAATTGGGGTCTGAATGCTGGAGAAGGGAAGTGACGTAACGCGTCTTCTCCTCCGTTCCTGCCGTCCCGGCTGCCAGAAATTCTCCGGCGGCTTCGAAGAAGCGCGGATAATCCCTGCGCATTCTGTACACTTCAGATTTACCCAGCAGTGCCGGAGCATACAGAGGTTCGCAGGCAAGGGCGTCACCATAATATCTGAGTGCAAGCGAATCTTCATACCGTGAAAGTTTTGCGTCGCCCATCACGGACAGCACTTGCGCAGAGGTGTAATCCCTGTTGAATTCTTCCAGCGAGGCGAATGCTTCCTCTTCCTTTCCTGTCTGGCTGAGCACGTTGTAACGTACCATTGCTACCATCTCGCTCTTTCCGGCGACTGCGTCTATCTCAGCGAGAGTATTCAGAATGCTGTCGGGCTTGCCGAGTTCACCGTAGAGGCTGACAAGCGAGTAGTAGAGATTGACGTTCTTCGGGAAATCTTTCAGAAGCTCTTCGTAAACCTCAACGGCGAGTTCCGGGCGGGACGTGGCTGCGTACAGCACCGCCAGACGTTCCCTGTACCAGAAATTGCCGGAATCAAGGGAAACGGCCCGCTTGAGGGACCGTTCCGCATCTTCGAGGTTGCCGAGATAAAAATCGCAGAGCCCCAGATAATAGAAGGATGCATCGTTGTTTCCGGAAAGGGACGTCAGGGATAGAAGCCGGTCACGGGCACCGGCATAATCACCTTCATTATACAATGATACGGCATCGACCAGAAGCGCGTCCGTTTCCGCATTGTCTGGAGCGGCCGGCAGGATAAAGGCGGATATCAAAGCCGCGATGGCTGAGATTGCAAATTTCTTCATACGACTGTGAACTACAAAAATAGTACAATTTCAAAGTTTTTTGTCTATTTTCGTGTTGATTTGAAATTAAAAGGTGAAGTATGCAACATTTCAAGTGGAATCTGCATCTTTACTCTCGGGAAACGGATGACGAATCCGGATTGATAAGGCATTGTCTCGAAGGCGATGCCCGTGCGCAAAAGGCGTTATACAACGTTCTGGCGCCGAAGATGTTTTCCGTGTGCTTACGATATGCCGGAGACAGGCAGGCTGCGGAAGACATTCTTCAGGACGGATTCGTCACGTTGTTTTCAAAATTGGACACTTATTCCGGAGAAGGTTCGTTCGAAGGATGGGCCCGCAAGATCTTTGTCAACACTGCGCTTATGAGTCTCAGGAAAAATGACCTGCTCAGGGAGAGCGAAGACATCGACACCGCGTGGAATATCAGCGGGGGAGACGTTCCGGCCATCCGGCAAATCACATACAAGGAATTGATGAAATGCATAGGAGAGCTCCCTGCAGGATACAGGACCGTGTTCAATATGTATGTAGTGGAGGGTTACAGCCACAAGGAAATAGGAGAAGCCCTCGGCATCTCCGAGAATACGTCAAGGTCACAGCTCCAGAGAGCTCGCGTGATGTTGCAAAAGAAAATTGGAAAAGAAGAGTGAAGAACAGAATGTCAGAAAATATGGGCGGGGATTTCGACCTTCAGGTCAGAGAACTGCTGAAGGACGCGCGTGAGGAAGTGCCTGCGAGCGTCTGGAAGGCCGTCAGCTCCCGTCTGGAACAGAACGGCGCGGTCCTTTGGTGGAGGCGCGCGGGGTGGGCGTTCGCTATGGCGGCCATGTTCGCCGTGGCTCTCATCCTCATAATGCCTGGCTCGGAGAAGGACCGGACTTCACAGGAACCGCGGCTCGCCGAGACTTCACAGGCAACTCCGCAAGCGGTCCCTCAGGAGCCCGTAGAGGAGTTCGTGCAGGAATCAACGATGCTTGCGGATGCCACTGAGACTGTGAATGCGGCCTCGCAGGAATCGCGACCCGCCGGGACTTCACAGGCAACTCTGCAAGCGGCCCCTCAGGAGCCCGTAGAGGAGTTCGTGCAGGAATCAACGATGCTTGCGGATGCCACTGAGACCGTGAGTGGAGAAACGTCACCGACCGTATGTAAGGACAAAAAGGCGGAGGAGAGGACGGATGACGCGTCATCCGGAGCCGCCGTCATCTCCGAAGACAGAGGATTCCACTGGGCCGAAGATACTGACGGGAAATCCGGTCGCAAGCCTGTGAGCATAAGCCTCAACGGTTCCTTTGCCGCCAACAAGAGTCCCGTCAGATTCCCGACCAGTACAATTATGGGGTCTCCCACGACAGTCAACAAGGGCATAAATGAAGTGTCCGAATCCAGACTGGGAATACCTTTCTCCGTGGGAATAGGGGTACGATGGACAATCTCGCCGAGGTTGTTCATCGGCACAGGCATCGATTATTCCCTTCTCACAAGAAGATTTACGGGGGATTTCTATCCCGAATCTCAGGGAAGTCCCGTACACAATGCCGACATATTCCATTCGCTGAGTTACGTAGGCATTCCCCTGAACGTCTATTTCGCCATAATCGACAGCACTCCTGTCTGCTTCTATGCATACGGGGGAGCGGAGGTAGAGAGAGCCGTGGCCAACAGATACAATATCACTCAGGGTAATTTCAACGCCGCGTATAAGGAAAACGTCAACGGGGTGCAAATGTCTGCGCAACTTGGTCTGGGAGTTGAATTCAGGCTGACCGATTTCCTCGGATTGTACATAGATCCGGCTATGAAATTCTATTTCGACTGCAGCCAACCCCGCAGCGTGAGAACCTTGCAACCACTTATGTTTACGGCCGAGGCCGGACTGAGGTTCAATCTTAAAAAATAATTTTCTAAAAAAACGGAAAATTGTGACGGAATCCCGATTCCCGGGCGAGGGAATGCGGGATTTATTCTTTTTATTTGCAGAAAACTTTAAGACTATGAAAAACCTGTTTTTCACTGCGGTTTGCACCGCAGCTCTTGCCATTACGGGATGCGAGATTCTGAATCCCAGCTCCAGAACCGGTTTCACTCCATCCCTGCACGGAGGGAATGCCTATGTCAACGGAGACAACTATCTGGTATGCGGTCCCGGAGTCTATGTCACCGCCATATCCTACAAAGGGGATTATGACTGGAGAAAGGACGATGAGTACGGCCGCGTCAAGGGCTCCGTAAAAGTGTTCAGCGGGGACGAGATGATACTGGAACTCCCTGCGGGGATTGGAACGGAGATAAGTCTTGACGCTGACAAGCATCATTTTATCGACGGACATCTTTATACGACCTTCGCTTCCGACAGTGAGACCGTAATCAAGAAGGACGGCAACGAATTCATCCGCTACAAAGGAGCGGAGGACATAAAGGGGATGATCATAAAGGACGGTGACTTCTATTCTCTAGGTCAGAAGACCGTCGGAACCGGAGGTTTCTCGCTGAGAAAAAACGGGGATCCGTTGTTGATTAGGGACAGCGGTACAATCTGGGGAAGTTTTTCAGACCCGGCATACGCGGAAAACGGAGCGTTGTACGAAGACAACGGCATACTGTACTATTCCTTTTATACATCATACCGTGAAGGCGCATCGACCCAGGAGAGACATTGGTTCCTGGGGAAGAATCAGAGCATATCCGAAATATGGCTGGAAGGATACATCAAGAATCTTTACGATATGAGAGTGATTAACGGAGAGTTGTACCGGATTGCCTCGATTGCGGATTGTCCTATTGTAGTTTTTTGTGAAGACTTTCCTTACAGGTTTACCAACGAGGAACTCCTTTTGAACCATATGGACTATTACCGCTTGTTCCCGTTAGGTTCCAGCCCTTATTTTTTCTGCTCCTTCAGGGGAAAATTCAATGCAAAAAGAACAGCGTGGTGCTCCCTTTGGGATGTATATAAAAGTGTTGACGGTGAAGTGGTCGGCATATACCGGGATGGTAACAGATACGCGGCCATATTGAAGGGAGGATTTATTTCGAATGACGCAATCCTGTGGACTTCCTCCGATATAAGTGAAGAATATTTTGACGACAATTACGAATTTCAGTCGGCGAAATGCGGGGCGTATGCCAACGGGGGAATCTATGTCGCCCTCAATCCGAAATCGGAAGAAGACGACCCTATCCTGTGGTCGCACATAGGCACACTCAAATACAAGGGGCTCAACGGAATACTGACTGGAGTCAAAGTGCTGAAATAACGGAGGTCAGTCCTCCCATTCGAGAATTCTTGCCCCGTCAGGGGAAATGCTTATATCCACACGCAGAACTTCTTCAGGCAGAATTTCCTCTATCTTTTCGGGCCATTCCATAATGCAGAGAGCCCCGCTGTCGATATAATCATAGAATCCTATATCAAGAACCTCTTCGATCTTTTCTATGCGATAGAAGTCGAAGTGGAAGATGGCCGAACCGTCCCCGGCCTTATACTCATTCACTATGGAAAACGTGGGAGAACT
Organism: Bacteroidales bacterium; assembly: GCA_024401975.1. GTDB lineage: Bacteria > Bacteroidota > Bacteroidia > Bacteroidales > UBA932 > Cryptobacteroides. The sequence continues at coordinate 32,719 of JAKSKB010000007.1, forward strand.
GACCGCATCTCCGTTGACGCCTAGCGCACGGCACAAGGCGCTGGTGAATGTGGTCTTGCCTCCTCCCATCTCGGCATGGAGGGCAATGAGTCTGTTTCCTTCGGTCTCTCTGAGAAAGCTCTTTGCGACGTCATCTATCTGTGACAAGTCGCCGACAGTCAGGGAATGCTTCATATTTTGGCAAATATAGGGATAATATCACCTGTTCATCACACGACAGTGCAAGCGACATACCCCACCGGGGCAGTTAGGCCAGCAGCGGGAGTAAGACAAAAGAGGTTGGCCAAAAAGTCAACCCCGTGTCAGGTTCTAGAACATATACAGGATGCCGAAGTTTATTTCCGCCCGGCTGTTGAAGTTCAAGTTGAAGCCACGGGAAATTCTGTCTTCAGTGTAGCAGTATCTTTCGTTTTCTGTGGTGTTTTCTCCTGTAGTATGGTTCATCATATAGTTGATTCCAAGTAGGTTAAGCTCCGAGAACAGGGTAACGTGCCTTGATATGTCATAGGTCAGCACCGGGTAGAAAGCCACTTGGAGTTCGTATCCGTGCAGTTTATTTGTCTCATCATCGTAGGAGTCAGGATAGGCAATGGAGCTTTTTCTGTTGAAAACTGATCCGAGGAGTTCACCCTGCAGGCAGATGTTGAATCCGTTCGTCCCCCAGACGGAGCGTCTGCCGTAGAGGGAGATGTCCCATCTGTTTGTCCAGGTACCCAATTTGGAAATACCGTCTTCCTCAGTTCGTATGGCGTGGGAAACAGCAGGTGCGTAAATCAACTTGACTCCGGCAGACCACTTGTCATTGAACCTGTAACCTATTTCGGGACCTATGTTGAAGCCGTTGGAGTAATTGTCTTTTTTATCGGATCTCTGTGCGGACACCTCAGAGATGGAATAGTGTTGGAAACCGAGAGAGCCGCCCAGGAATATCTGGGCGTTTGCCGTCAGCCCTATCAGTGCTGAAGCAACAATGATAACAAGTCTTTTCATTGCCGTTCAGTATTGCTTAAAATTTATAGATACAACCAAAGGATATGACAGTCTGGTTGTTCAGACCGAAGATGAAGTCGTTTTCCGTCATACTGTCATAATCAGAGTAGTTTTCCGCCGTGTTTTTGTATCCTTCCCAACCGATGCCGGCGATTCCCAGTGCGGATTCGAGCGAGAAATGCTCATTGATGTCGAACGTAAGAATCGGACTGAGGAGGACGCCGTACTTCAAATAATTTATTGTGACGCTATCCTTTCTCGCATTGGAGATTTCCCGGTTGTTGCTGAAACCGCCGTCCAGTTTCGCATCAAGACCGAACTTCTTTATCTTGAATATGGTGTATCTTACGAAAGGTCGGATACCCCAGCCGAAGGTTTCCGCTGTATTTTTAATGGATTCCAATGCACCGCTTTGGGCAGTTTCACCGATGTTCTTGTTCCATATAAGATTCAAGTCCAATCCTACCGACCACTTGTCATTGATGTCGTATCCTATGGTGGGAGTGAAGGTCAGTCTGGTGGTGTTGCTTTTGGTGGTGAACCCGGAGCCTACGGCTTCTGCAGCAGGGTTTTTAACCGAATTTGAAGTCTGATAGTTGAATCCGAGCGAACCACCGAGGAATACCTGTGCGTTCACGGAAACGGCGATTGTGGCCGTCGTCAAAATTACGAGTAATTTTTTCATAAAATTATGATTTGGTTGTACTTCTTCCCGTCAAATATAGGAATAATTGCAGCAAAACCAAAACCTTATGATTCCAACATATTACATTGCCGCAGCGAGTGAATCGGGGAGAACCCAGTGTATGGCGACACCGTCGCGTTCCATCCCGCGAAACCAGGTCATCTGACGCTTGGCGAACTGGTGTATTGCATTTGACAGGAGTGTGTACATCTCATCGTATGACAACTGCCCCAGAACGTACCTCGTGACGAATTTATATTCGAGCCCGTAGTATATCAGGTCCTCCGCTGCGATGCCGCTGTCAAGCAGGCCCCTGACTTCCTCCGGAAGACCGTGCGAGAGACGATAGCGAAGACGCTCGTCAATCCGGGCTACACGCTGCTCCCTTGTGACCAGAGTCCCGAAGAAATACGGTCTGGAAGGTAGCAGGGCGGGATCCACCTGCGGTTCGTCCTTGCCGAAATCGTAATGCAGCGCGACGGCCTCGACATACAGCCCCGTACCTCCGCAGAGGATGGGAATGCCACCGCGCCCGAGTATGTCCTGATAGACTTGCGCGAAAGCTCTCTGATACTGATAGACGTTGTATTTCGACCCGGCGGGGGCGACGTCTATGAGATGATACGGGACTTCGCCGTACTCGCAGATATCCTTGCCCGTGCCTATGTCCATCCCTCTGTACACCTGACGCGAATCGGCGGATATTATTTCCGCACCGGGAAGCCTCCCCGCAAGCGCTACGGCAAAACGCGTCTTGCCTGAAGCCGTAGGGCCGATGACACAGATGAGGTCAATCTCCCCGGCTGCGTAGCCTTCCGCCACCTTTTCTACTTCGGGAATCTCCGGATCCGGAAGTCCGGCTGCGATAGTGAATCTGAGATGAGGCATAAGCAGAAGAACTTATTCCCTTTCCATCTCCCGCCTGATGTCCTTTTCCTTGATGGACTGGCGTTTGTCATATATTTTCTTTCCTCGCGCAAGGGCGATGTCCAACTTTGCGTAACCATTGTCACCCACAAAAAGACGTAGCGCAACGATGGTGAGGCCCTTTTCTTTGATGGCGGTACGCAAATGACGCAGCTCCCTGCGGTTGAGCAGCAGTTTGCGGTCACGACGGGGCTCGTGCTGTCCCCAGGACCCCCAGAAATACTGCGCAATGTTCAACCCTCTGACGTACAGCTGACCGGACAGGTCGAAATAGCAGTATGCGTCAGAAAGAGACACTTTCCCGGCACGGATTGACTTGATTTCAGTGCCGACAAGTACGATACCGGCCGTATAGGTTTCGATAAATTCGTATTCGAACGAAGCCTTCCTGTTGCTGGCCTGTATTCTGCTCTTCGCCTTCGGCATAATCACGGTCTCTTATCGCGCGTTCAACACAAGCCGTACGGAACGACCCTTGTGACGTTGGTCGTAGGGAATGGAAGTGCCCTTTCCCGCAAAAACCAGATAATATGCATTGTCATACTCATGTCCTTCTTCGTCCGGTAAATCATAGGAAGTGGAAGACCAGTATCCGCCATTCCCGGCGTCAATGCCTTCAACTTCACCACCGCGACGATACCCTGCGGAAGGGAGGAATACTATGCCGGCGTTGTTGATTTCGTCCCATTTGTCCATTCCGGTCGTCCCCACCTGGGCCCCGGAATAATTGTCCGGGTATAAGAACAGCCCCTTGCAGACGGCTCCTTCTATGGTCACCGTATTAGCCACGGCATTCACGTAAGATGAATCCAATGAGACACCTCTCTTTTCGTCTTTCATATAAGTCCATTCCTCTTTCGATAGCGTATGCCAACCGGTCCCGATGCCTGTGACTCCGCCCCAATCCTTGAAACTGCCTTTGGTCCAGTCACCATATTGAGTCCCTACATTCTCCTTGGTATGGATACCCCAATTGTTATATGTGGCATCAGTGGACCATCCGAAAAGGTCAACCGTTCCCGCCTTATTACCAATACTATTGTTTGCTGCAGCGTTTCCTATGAAAGAGTTCTGGGTTTCTGCGAATTTCCACGAAGTGACGTGTGCGCCCGAATCGATGACGGCTTGAAGATTGCCCTTCGAAAAGCGCACCTTCGTTGTGGCGGACACACTGAAAAGTCCGGGAAGGACGTTTCCTTTCAAAGTCCAGTCCTTCGTGGAGAAAGTGCCAAGATTGTATGCCTTTGAGGAAAGTTTCTTGCCGGATGCAGTCCGCCCGTAGACAAGGTCCTGCATAATGACGGAAAATACGCAGTCGGCAGGCAGGGAGTCCTTCAAAACCCCATAGAACACGATACCTTCGTCATCCGCGCTGAACCGGCGGCCTTTCATACCGTCACCTGATTTTCTGACACTCGAAACGCTCATATCCGGTTTAATCTGCACGTCGGTCCAGGCTTCCACGTTATTGCAGGTGAGGGTGTCCGAGTCGGTTACTCCCTTGATGTAGAACTGCACATATCCGCTCGGGATTTTCATTTCAAGTGTCGCAGCCACGACATTCGCATTTACCGTGTAACTCACGTCAGAGGTGCAGTTGTAACATACGTCACCGCTTGCCAGCGTCCATTGGGACTGGCTATATTGCGGCTGGACAGAAGATGACAGATAAGGCGTATACACGGCGGAAAGTTTTCCACCGTCTCCCAAAGAAGCATTGCCTTTCTTTTCCGTAGTCCATCTGCTTCCGTCATAACTCATCACCGCATAGGTGTCCGAAAGCAACTGTCCCTCGGACGGCTTGAAGAACAGGAATATCCTGTCGCCGTTTTCCCATCCCGCCTTCACCGACTTGGTGGACGGCTCTTTCAACGAGGGGCGCTCAGAAACTGATATATTGAAAGAATATTCCGCATCATCGGTCCCTTTCCGGGAGAGGGACTCCTTGCGGCAGGATGGCGCAAATGCTGACAGAAGTGCCATCGCCAATGTCAATGCAATGAATTTTCTCATAGTCCCGTCATCCAATCCAAAAGCCACTCCTCGTCGAAACCGAAATAGTCCGGACTGCCGCAAAGAACCGAACACGATTTTATCTCCACGACCTCCGATTCCGGACGGACGTAGAAAAACTTCCGTGGGTTGTTTCCTATAGGTTCTTTATTTTTCATTGCAACTCCCATTTTGACAAATATACGGAATATACCTATTATACAAGGGGGTTGACTAAAAAGGCACTTTGTACCTTTTTAGCAGTCTCTTTTCATCCTTCCAACCCCCCGTAGACTATCGTCTGCTGCCCCCGAGGGGGCATGCGCGCCTGCCCGGCGCGGTCGCTTTGCGACTTTTCAGTCAATCCCTCTTGTCTTACCCCCGCTGCTGACGCAGCTGCCCCGGTGGGGCATGCCGCTTGCAATGTTCATCTTGCCTGAGCTACGGCCACGGCTACAGCTACGGTTGCACCTACCATAGGGTTGTTGCCCATTCCGAGGAAGCCCATCATCTCGACGTGAGCGGGAACTGAACTTGAACCTGCGAACTGGGCATCGCTGTGCATACGGCCCATTGTGTCGGTCATACCGTAGGATGCAGGACCGGCAGCCATATTGTCCGGATGAAGCGTACGACCGGTACCGCCGCCAGAAGCGACGGAGAAGTAAGGTTTGCCCGCAAGTTGGCACTCCTTCTTGTAGGTACCGGCAACCGGATGTTGGAAACGGGTCGGATTGGTCGAGTTTCCGGTGATGGAAACGTCAACTCCTTCCATATGCATTATGGCCACGCCCTCGCGGACATCATCGGCACCATAGCAGCGCACTCCACCGCGAACTCCTTCGGAGTACTTGGTCTCGGACAGAATGTTGACTTTTCCTGTATAGTAGTCAAACTCGGTCTGCACATAAGTAAAACCATTTATGCGGCTGATAATCTTAGCCGCGTCCTTGCCGAGTCCGTTGAGGATGACGCGGAGAGGTTTTTTGCGCACCTTATTCGCCATTTCAGCTATCTTGATTGCACCTTCGGCGGCTGCATAGGACTCGTGACCTGCGAGGAACGCGAAGCACTGCGTCTCCTCGCGGAGGAGCCTTGCAGCGAGATTGCCGTGACCCAGACCAACTTTTCGGTCGTCAGCTACCGAACCGGGAATGCAGAAGGCCTGAAGACCTTCTCCTATGGCTTCGGCAGCCTCAGCCGCACTTTTCACTCCCTTCTTGATAGCGATGGCAGCTCCTACTACGTATGCCCACTTGGCATTCTCGAAGCAGATTTTCTGAGTCTCCTCACACATCTTGTAAGGATCTATACCTTTGGCATCGCAGATGGCCTTGGCCTCTTCAATGGATTTGATGCCGTATTTTCCAAGAGCTGCATTTATCTGATCAATGCGACGCTCGTAACTTTCAAACAGTGCCATAGTCTCTTACTCTTTACGTGGATCAATATATTTTACCGCATCTGCAAAGCGACCGTAAGTCCCTTTAGCCTTCTCAATGGCTTCCGGTCCCGTCGCCCCGCCTTTGAGAGCGTCCATAAGTTTGCCGAGGTTCACGAATTCGTAACCGATGACCTCGTTGTTGGCATCAAGAGCCATCCTGGTGCAATATCCTTCCGTCATTTCGAGATAACGGCTTCCTTTCGCCTTGGTTCCGTACATAGTACCTACCTGACTGCGGAGATTTTTGCCAAGGTCTTCAAGGGATCCTCCTATGGCAAGACCGCCTTCGGAGAATGCGGACTGTGTGCGGCCATAGACAATCTGAAGGAAGAGCTCGCGCATAGCCGTATTGATGGCATCGCAGACGAGGTCGGTGTTGAGTGCCTCAAGGAGAGTCTTCCCTGGAAGGATTTCAGATGCCATAGCAGCCGAGTGAGTCATACCGGAGCATCCGAGAGTCTCTACCAGAGCTTCCTCGATGATGCCGTCCTTGACATTGAGGGTGAGTTTGCAGCAACCCTGCTGCGGGGCACACCAGCCTATGCCGTGGGTGAGGCCGGAAATGTCCTTTATTTCCTTTGCATGCACCCATTTGCCCTCTTCGGGGATGGGAGCATTGGCGTGGTTGGCGCCTTTCGCAACGCAGCACATCTGCTGCACTTCTTTTGTGTAAATCATAATATAGATATAAAGTATAGTTTCCTGTAAAATCAAGCAAATTTACAAATTCCTTTGCATAAGTACAAAAAAGAGAGGCCGACCTTTTGGGTCGACCTCTCCGAAGAACGGCAGCTACCTA
>JAKSKB010000070.1 GCA_024401975.1 Bacteroidales bacterium
TTCATAGGATAGGCCTCGGTAGCATAGGGGGCAGGAAGTATTGTTTTGAAAAATTCAGTCTGATCCGGCGTAAAGCAGTGCCAGTTCATATTGCAGGTGACCGCGATATTGCATCGTTTGATTTCAGCATAATCATCGGGGCTGATATTGCGGATATGGACGATACAGTTGCGCAAGTCTTTATTGCCGAATTTGCTGTAGGCATTCGCGTAGGCTTGCACACTGCGATGAATGGCCCCGTCTCCCATTGTGTGAGTGTGGACGGTCAGCCCTTTGCTGTTGGCTGCATCTACAAGTGTGTTCATATCTTCCTCTGTCCATAGAGCCGTACCGTGACCGGAGAAGATGCTGTCAAGCGGATTGGTCGAGTACTCACCCAACAGGAAACCGGTCCCCATTTCCGTACATCCGTCCATAAAGAGTTTGAGGTAGTCGGGATGAACGTGTTTGCTCTGATACCGTTTTTGAACGGAAGCGGCATTATCGACATAGTCGTAAGGTTTATTGTCGTTGAACCAGGGCTCGATTTCGTAGGTAAGGGAAACATTGAGATGCAGTGTCTTGTCCCAATCCATAGTTGTCAATGCCTGGAACAGCGATTCGTCATCCACGCTGTAATTGTTTGTCCATCCTTCGATGATGCTGGTGATACCTACCGAATGCATATATTTCTGCAGATTTTCGATACCCAGGGAGATCTGCGCGGACGTGGGACGCATTTTGTTATTGAGTCCCGGGCCCTGGAGCAGAGAGGTGGCGCGCTCGGCAAATACGCCGTTCAGTTTGCCTTCTGCGTCACGATACATGAACCCGCCTGCAATCTGCTTGCGGGTTACATCACCCTTTTCGTTCAGAATCTTTGCATTTATCATAGCACGTGTATTGACAAGAGTGCTGTGGTGGTCGAAGCCGGTGAGGAAAATCGGTATTTCCGTAGTGATGGTATCCAGGTCATTGCGATGGCGCCGGTCTTTGCCGTCATTACCTTTCATCCTGGCACAGTCGTAACCCTCTCCAAAGACATATTCCAACTGTCTGCCTTCTTTGCGGGCTTTACTCACGAATTGGCTCACCTGAGCGATAACTTTGTCATAACTCAGCGTGTCGGTAAATTGAAGTGTGTTGTCCTTTATCTGCTCGTTTACGAATTTCATCAGATAGTGGGCGTGGCCGTCGGTGATGCCGGGGATGATGATGCCCTTGCCAGTGCGGTTGATTACCAGACTCTTGTCAGTCCTGAAGCTATTGGCGCCGGCTATGGTCCCCACATACGCGAACTTGCCGTCCTTGATTACCATAGCATCAGCCATAACGTATCGGGTGGTATCGTTTCTGTCTTTGGACTCATCCACCCTGGCAGTGTATATTTTGCCGTAAACTATGATATTGTCATAAACCTCTGGGGTTGAAACATCATTTTTCGCGCAGCCCGCAATCGCAAAGGCGGCAACGGCCGCAAGAACCAAAAATTTTCTATTCATAAAAAATACTTGAAAAATACGTCCAAAGTTAACTAAAAATCGCCAACCGACAAAGATTTCGACATCGGACAACAGACTTCCTGTGAGGGCCGGGCGGAATCAGTTTGTACCCAACCTCCCATACGCATCTTCGGAAAATCAAGCGGATGTACCGATTTCCCGTGAAGAACGGGAGAATATCCTCAACCGAAGCCATCCCAGAACGCAGCGCACGAGACAGGCCACATTGCTTTCCCGCGCAAACGCCTTGAATTTCCAACCGCTGCGGAAAAGAATGTCAAAGGCCGCATCCAGATGACCGTCGGCGAAATGTTTCCTGTCTCCGAGCGAAAGTATATCATCAAGCATCCTGCGGTCAGTCCCGCCGAGCTGCAACGGTTCTCCGGTGCACACGTATCCGGTCACACGGGTCATAGACTCGGTGAATTCTCTCATACCGAAGCGTCCAAGAATTTCCAGCACTCTCTCCCCTTCCTTCGGATTCTCCTTTTTCAAGTCATCGAACACCAGCATCCAGTCGCAGAGATGCCTGAGCGTGATGCCGCCCTCCAGCATAAAATGAACGTAGGAGTGTACCGCAAGAAACAACGCGTTGAACTCTTCCCCAGCGAACATACCTTCCGGAGCGCCCAACTCTTCACGGAGAGTCTGTTCGATTTCCCTGCCCCCTTTCAAACTCCGCCAAACCGTCAGGCTCTTGTGGTACTCCACCATAACTTCCCTGAACCGGAAAGCCGTATGCTTGTAATCATCGCGGACTATCCTGCATTCATCGTCAGGCACAAAATCCCGCAACCCGTACACGTCCAAATCCACGCTCTGCCTGTGCGAGGGCACCGGATATTTCCGCGCGACAGAGATTCCTTTCAGCACCACCAGAGGAGTCTTCTTTGCCAGCGCTTCGGCAGCACACACATTTGCGGCATAATCGCTCTCAGTCTTAAGCACCGAACCAAGCCATTCATACCGGAGCATTGAAAGCGCATTCCCGTCGATTCCCAACGCCAATTCCGGCTCCGCATCATAGAGTTTCTGCAGGCCGTCGAAGGCTATCGCAGCCACACCCTGCGCGGAAGCCAGAACTACAAGTTCCCGCCAGCCTCCGTCGGAAAGGCCGCGTAAGTCCGCTTCGCAGCCGCCGGTGCCGAGTGCGAGACGCAGAAGAGAGAAAAGAGCGGAAGAGGAGGAGGGATTTATTTTCATTTCCCGTAAAATTCTTTATACCATACTGCAAACCGACGGAGACCCTCGCGTAGCGGCGTGGAGGGCCTGAAGCCGAAATCACGCTCAAGGGCGGAAGTGTCGGCGAAAGTCACAGGGACGTCACCCGGCTGCATAGGAAGCAGTTCCTTATGAGCTTCGAAGTCGTAATCCGAAGGCAGCACGCCCGCGCGTACGAGTTCTTCGGAGAGAATCTGCACGAAATCGAGCAGGTTTTCGGGATGCGAATTGCCTATGTTGTATATACTGTACTTTTCCGGTGCCTTGTGTATCACATTCCGTACGCCTTCCACTATATCATCGATGTAGGTGAAGTCGCGACGACAGTCACCGTAGTTGAATATCTGTATCTTCTCCCCTCTTATGAGTTTGTCGGTAAAGCTGAAGTAGGCCATATCCGGTCTGCCGGCCGGGCCATAAACCGTGAAGAAGCGCAGCCCTGTCGACGGGATGCCGTAGAGCGTAGAATAACTGTGGGCGAGCAGTTCGTTGCATTTTTTTGTGGCGGCGTAGAGACTTACGGGACTGTCCGCCTTGTCCTCCTCGCTGAAGGGAACTTTGACGTTGCCTCCGTAAACACTGCTGGAGCTGGCATAGACCAGATGCCGCACGGGGTTGTGGCGGCAGGCTTCGAGCACGTTGTAGAAACCGGTGAGGTTGCTTTCGATATATGCGTCCGGGTGGGTGATGCTGTACCGCACTCCAGCCTGTGCAGCCAGATTGACCACTATGTCGAAGCGGTGCTTCTCGAACAGGCTGTTGACGAGGGACTTGTCGGCAAGATTGCCTCTGACGAAACTGTAGCGGTTTTCCGGATGTGCGGCGGCACACTTTTCCACCTGTCGCAGACGCCATTCCTTAAGGCTGACGTCATAGTAGTCATTTACGGAGTCGAGTCCTACGATTTCGACGTGTGATTCGCTTTCGAGCAAGTTTCGCGTCAGATTGGAGCCTATGAATCCTGCGGAGCCGGTAATCAGTATTTTCATCATTCAGTCTTCTATCTTTTCGAGAAAGTCCGGGCGTATGAAGCAGGTGGCCACTGCCGTGAAGCAATCTATGGACACCACCAGTCTCCTGTCGCCCTTGATGCGCTTGATCACACCTTCAGCCCCTTCGAACAGACCGGATGTCACGCGGACCCTGTCTCCCTTGAGGAAATCTTCTGAGACTTCGCCCAAAGGTATCAGCTCGTCCGAGACTGAGGTCACGAGCATGAAGTTATTCATATCCTTCTCCGGGATGCACGCAGGATGCTTGCGTTCGGGATCAAGGTAGAAATAGAGCCTCCCCCAGCAGTCGGACATAAGGGTGGTCGTGTATTTCACGGTACAATGTATGAATATGATTGCAGGGGCGTATTTCGTGCGGTAGCAGCGGATACCGTCGCTGGCAAGCCTCTTGTCGAGCGCAACTGCACCGCCGATTATCCGGGCGGCGAACCAGTGCTTTTCGTCCGTCGTGTGTTCTGTCGTCATAAGGGCTAAAACCTTCGCAATTTAGTGAAATTACGGTGAAAATCCCAATGCGGACATCTTATTTTCCGATATCAGCAGATTTTTCGTACATTGGTGGAATTATGGAACGCATCTGGAAATCATCCCGACTTGCCACCGCACTGCTCTGCGCCGTGGCGTGTCTTCTGTCCTGCAATGGAACGGACACCATTACGACTGACGTATGCATCTACGGAGGCACTTCCGCTGCCGTCACTGCGGCCAAAGCCGCGGCGGAGGCGGGCTGCGAGGTAGTCATCATCTGCCCTGACCCCGTACTGGGAGGTATGACTACAGGGGGCCTGGGCTCCACCGACATAGGCAACAAGCAGGCCATCACCGGAATGGCGCGGCAGTTCTACCGCGACCTCGGCAGACATTACGGCACCGAAGAGCAGTGGACTTTCGAGCCTTCAGCGGCGCAGGCCATACTCGACAGTTATGTGGACAATCCACGAATCCGCGTCTTCAAGGGCTTTTTTCTCGCTTCGCTGCGGAAAAGGGGAACGCGAATCGTTTCCATCTCCTGCACCGGTGCCGAGGGTTTTCCGCATAAGAGCGTCAGGGCCAATTCGTTCATAGATGCCACTTATGAAGGAGACCTTATGGCGATGGCCGGAGTCAGTTATCACGTAGGTCGCGAGGCTTCATCCGTTTATGGTGAGCAGTGGAACGGTTCACATCTTTCCTATTACCACCAGTTCGCCGACGGCATCGACCCCTTCGTCGAGAAGGGACATCCCGAAAGCGGTCTGCTGTGGGGCATACAGGATTGGCAGATGAAGGAGGAGGGCGAGGGCGACGGTCTTGTCCAGGCCTACAACTTCAGGCTCTGCCTGTCCTGCGACAAGGACAACGCCATACCGTTCGAGAGGCCCTGCGACTATGACTCTTCACGCTATGCACTGCTTGCCCGCGTATTGGAAGCCGACCCCGACCCGAGGATAGCAAACTACTTCATCTGGTCCCTTATGCCCGGAGGCAAGACGGATGTCAACAACAGAGGACCTTTCTCCACGGACATGATAGGAATGAACCACGACTATCCGGAGGCTTCCTGGGAACGCCGTCGGGAGATAATCGAGGCGCACAAGAGCTATACGCTCGGTCTTATGTGGTTCTATGTGAGCGACCCCAGAGTCCCGGAGAAGTTTCGTGATTTCATAAGCGGATGGGGTTGGGCGAAGGATGAGTACCCCGGGACAGGTGGCTGGACTCATCAGTTGTACGTGCGTGAGGCCCGCCGTATGACAAGCAGCTATGTCGCGACTCAGGCTGACTGCGAAGGGAGGACCGTCGTACCGGACGGCATAGGATATGCCGCATACCAGATGGATTCTCACAACTGCGAACGCATCGTGGTGGAAAAGGACGGCAGACTTATGGTAAAAAATGAAGGAGACGTCGAGAAGGGGGGCGGCAGCCCCTACCCCATCTCATACAGGAGCGTTACTCCGAAGCGGGAGGAATGTACGAACCTTCTGGTTCCGGTATGCGTGTCGTCGAGTCATATCGCATTCGGTTCCATAAGGATGGAGCCGGTATTTCTCGAACTGGGACAGGCCTGCGGAGTCGCGGCCGCCCTGGCGGGACGCGGACCGGTGCAAGACGTGGACGTGAGCCTCATCCAGAAAGAAGTTGGCTTCACCCCCGCCTAGCCGAGCCTTGTTCCGTATGGATTTTACAATGCATAGTCCTTAACCGCCTGGCGGATTCTCCGCTTCACCTCATCACGCAATCTCACCGGCTCCACAAGAGTGACTCTGACTTTTTGGTAGTTTTTCTCTTTAAATATTTTTAGTTATTTTTGTTGGACATATGTGTTGTCAATGGGACTTTTATCAGGAAAAGTTGCGCTCATCACAGGTGCATCCAGGGGAATAGGCAAAGCTATAGCTCTCAAGTTTGCTTCTGAAGGCGCAGACATAGCGTTCACAGATCTCGTCATCAATCAAGATACTGTGAAGGAATTTGAGGACACGGGGGTCAAGGTACGCGCATTTAAATCCGATGCGGCTGACTACAACAGTGCGCACGCCGTTGTAGAACAGATTATGAACGATTTCGGCAAAATCGACATTATGGTGAACAATGTCGGAATCACACAAGACGGACTAATACTTCGGATGAATGAGGAACAGTGGGATTCCGTCATTACGGCAAACCTCAAATCAGCATTCAATTTCACACATGCTATCACTCCGATAATGGCCCGCCAGCGCGGAGGCAGCATCATCACTATCAGTTCCGTAGTCGGAGAACACGGCAATGCCGGACAGTGCAACTATGCCGCATCGAAGGCCGGTCTCATAGGCCTGACCAAATCCATCGCAAAAGAAATGGGCCCTCACGGCATACGCGCAAACTGCATTGCGCCCGGATTCATCATTTCGGATATGACAGCCGCACTGCCTGAAGAAGTGCGTAATAAATGGATTAAGACCATTCCGCTTCGACGGGGAGGCACGATGGAGGACGTGGCAAACTTGGCTCTTTTCCTCGCCAGCGATCTTTCCTCATACATCAGCGGGCAAGTAATCAACTGCTGCGGCGCAATGACCTGCTAAGAAAAATTCTGTCCCACCAAAACTCTCATTGGACTTTGCCGATGAGCCTATATTTGTCTATATTTGCAAACGCATTCGTTCGAGCATATATGGACAATTACATATCTTCTCTGAAGT
>JAKSKB010000071.1 GCA_024401975.1 Bacteroidales bacterium
TCCTCGCCCGCGAAATCACGGTGATGGTTCACGGCGAACCAGAATATGAAAACGCCGTCACGGCCTCTCAGATGCGCTTCGGCAAGGCGAGCGCGGATGACCTCAGGAGCATAGACGAAAAAACCTTCCTCGACCTGTTCGACGGAGTGCCCACGCTCGACGTTCCGCGTTCGGAACTGCCTGTGCCGATACTCGACTTCCTCGCGGTGAATACCGGCATATTCCCTTCCAAGGGAGAAGCGCGCAAGATGATACAGGGCAACGGTTTCTCGCTCAACAAGGAGAAGGTATCCGACATCGCCCGTGAAATCACGGAAAATGACATAATCGACGGCAAGTACATACTCGCCCAGAAGGGAAAGAAAGACTATTTCATAATCAACGTAAAGTAGATGGACAAGGCCCCAAGCACAAGACAGCTCAAAGTGGCACGGGAGATTCAGAAGAGTCTCGCGGAGATAATACGGAGCAAGGGTATGGCCGCATTCGACGGCGCAATGGTCACGGTCAGCGAAGTCAGAATCACTCCTGACCTGAGCCTGGCCAAGACTTTCGTAAGCATATTTCCTTCCGAAAAGGCGCAGAAAGTGATGGGCATTCTCAACGACAACCTGAGAGCCATTCGCGGAGAACTCGGCAGAGAAGTGCGCGGACAGCTCCGCATAGTGCCGGAACTCGAGTTCTTTATGGACACGTCCATAGACTATGCCGAACACATAGAAGAATTGCTCAGGAAACAATGAATCTGCCGCTTTTCATTGCCGGAAGATACCTTTTTGCGAGGAAGTCCCACAATGTCATCAACGTCATCTCGGCCATCAGCGTAGCCGGTATGGCCATAGGCACCGCCGCACTCATCATCATACTGTCCGTATACAACGGGTTCGACGACCTGATACGACAATCCCTTGACAGAAGCGACCCGGACATACTGATAACCCCCTCCTCCGGAAAAGTAATCGATGCAGATGAAGACCTCCTGGAATGGCTGCATTCCAGAGAAGGTGTCATATCGACGGGCACCTACCTTCAGGAAAACGTGTTCGCCAGCTATGAGGGCAGGCAGAGCGTCGTAAAAGCCAGGGGCATAGATGATTCCAATTTCTATTTCGGTCAGATTCCCGTATGCGCCGTGAGCGGATCTCTCGCCGCCGGAATGGAAATCAATCCCGCATTTGTGGCCAAACTCGAGCTTTTCTATCCCGAGCGCGACAAACCCATCTCAATGTCCAATCCTATGGGGTCCATCAAATTCGTAAAGGTGCACCCCGACGCGATATTCCCGGACCAGTCGCAGAAAGACAATTCACTCGTGCTCCTGCCGCTCGCCTGTATGCGGGAACTGCTCGGTTATGAGCGGGAAGTCTCTGCCATAGAAGTCAGGACCGATTGCAGCGCACGCTGCCTCAAAAGGCTTATGGACGATATTGCGGAGCATATCGGACCTTCCGTCGAAGTCAGCGACCGCTTCGGACAGAATGAAGCCCTTTACAAGATGATGCGCTATGAAAAGACAGCAATTTTCCTCATACTGATTTTCATCATCATCATCATCGCATTCAACATCTTCGGCTGCCTCTCGATGCTCATCATTGAGAAGAAGGAGGATATCGGGACACTCTACAGCCTGGGAGCTACGGAACGCTTTGTCAGGCGCACCTTCATCCTGGAAGGATGGCTCATTTCCCTGCTTGGTCTCAGCATCGGTCTGGCCGCAGGACTGACGCTCTCATTCATACAGCAGCGCTTCGGACTCATAACGATTCCGGGCAGTCTCATCGTGGAGGCCTATCCCGTGCGCGTCAAACTGGCTGACATCGCCATCACCACCCTGGGAGTCGCCTCGATAGGATACCTGATAGCCCTGCTCCCCGTCTCCGGCTGCGTCAGCAGCGGGGGTAAGACAAAAGGGGTTGACTAATAAGGCGCCTCAGCGCCGTGTCGGAGTGAGCGAAATGAACATTGAGCCACGGAGACACCCGCTGGAACGAAGTGCAGGCGGCATGCCCCATCGGGGCGGCTGCGTCAGCAGCGGGGGTAAGACAAAAGAGGTTGACTTTTCAGTCAACCCCCTGTTCGGCACTCGCCTTGAAAAACGGTACTAGTACCTGTCTTCGGACGAGACGGTAAGTTTCTTGCGGCCGTGACGGCGACGCGAAGCCAATACACGACGACCATTTGCAGATGCCATACGCTCACGGAAACCGTGCTTATTCACTCTCTTGCGTCTGGAAGGTTGGAATGTTCTTTTCATATTCTATATTTATATTATTTCACAAAGGAATGCAAAGGTATCATTTTTCAATTTCAATCACAAATTTTTCCGCAAAATATTCGTCCTTGAAAACGGAATTTATGGGGCTTACGCTTATTCTGTCCCGCCGCACGCCGCAATGACGGACAAGATTCCCTATTTCGGACTCCACGTCGCCGCCCTTCAAACAGATTACAGACTTGCCGAACCGCCCCCTCACCATAGGATAGAACTTGTCCAGGGCAGCCACGGCACGCGAAACCACATAATCATAGACACCGTGGAGCGTCTCCACCCTCGCATTCACGCACTCCACGTTGGCCAGCCCGAGACTGTCCGCCACGGCGGACGCCACCTTCACCTTTTTTCCGATGGAGTCACATAGGGTGAAACGCGTCTCCGGGAACCTCATAGCCAGCGGAATGCCGGGAAAACCGCCGCCCGTACCCACGTCCAGCACCGTAGTCCCCGGAAGAAAGGGATGAAACTCGGCTATGGCCAGACTGTGCAGTATGTGATGCTCGTATATGTTGTCTATATCCTTGCGGGAAATCACGTTTATCCTCTCATTCCACTCCCTGTAAAGTCTGATGACTTCCGCAAAATCAGTTTTCGTCATCTTCTTCCTTCATTTTTTCAATAATGCTCCTCGCCCGGCGGATACGGGTACGCACGGTATTCAGTTCCAAGTCCATCGCCTCCGCAATCTCCTTGTACTGCATACCGTCAATCATACGCTTTCTGGCGACCTCCCTATAAAGCGAAGGAAGCGCCTCGATATATTTCGCCGTGGTCTCACGGGTCTCCATCCTGATAATGGACTCCAGCGGCGAGTCCACCTGATCCGGTATCATCTCCGCGATTCCGACCTCCTCCAACATACTGTCCAGATACACAGTCCTGCTTTTGGGATGGACACGTCCCTCGCTCTCCAGAAGGTCCAGAGCCGTGTTGCGCGCTATCGAACTGAGCCAGGTGAAAAACTTTCCCTTCGAAGAGTCGAAGAGTTCTATCTGCCTGAAAGCCTTTTCAAAACTGCGCGAACAGATGTCATCCACATCCTGGTCGCCCAAAGTCTTGAGCCACCCCTTTATGAATGTACGGAGCCGTATTATGTAAGTGTCCCACAAATACGTGAATGCGCGGCCGTCCCCCTGTACGGCGAGGGCCACCAGTTCATCAATGCGCTTCGAGCCAGTTGTGTCCATAATTGCATTCAACAGTTAAAGGTACCGACAGGCTTATGACATTCTCCATCTCACCGATGACTATTCCCCTCAACACTTCAAGCTCATCTTCAGGCACTTCAAACAGGAGTTCATCGTGAATCTGGAGTATCATCCTCGACTGGAGGCCATTTTCCTTCATAGAACGGTCAACACCCGCCATCGCCATCTTTATAATATCCGCAGCAGTCCCCTGAATCGGGGCGTTCACGGCATTTCGTTCCGCAAGCGCACGCAGCGTGGCATTGCGCGAATTGATGTCCCCGATATATCTGCGACGTCCGAAAAGCGTCTCGACATATCCGTTTTCCCTCGCCGACGCAAGAGCGGACTCGATATACGAAGAAATGGCGGGAAAGGAAGCGAAATAATCATCAATCAACTTCTTTGCCTCAGAACGTGCAATCTTGAGCCTCTGAGCCAGCCCGAACGCCGAAATTCCGTACATTATCCCGAAATTGGCAGTCTTGGCCATTCTCCGCTGCTCTCCTGTCACTTCCCCCACGGGGACACCGAATATCTTGGAAGCCGTCGCACTGTGTACGTCCTGACCGTGACGGAACGCATTCACCAGATGATTGTCGCAACTGAGATGAGCCATAATCCTGAGCTCTATCTGCGAATAGTCGGCAGACATTATCCACCACCCCGGTTCGCCCGGGATGAAAGCCTTCCTTATTTCCTTCCCCTTCTCCGTACGGACAGGTATGTTCTGCAGGTTGGGATTGGAAGATGAAAGCCTGCCGGTGGCCGTAAGAAACTGATTGAAAGTGGTATGCACCCGTCCTGTCACAGGTGACACATAAGCCGGGAACGGTTCGACATACGAAGAAAGGAGCTTTCGTGCGGCACGATACTCGAGTACCGCCCCCACCACCGGACTGCGGGCGGAAAGTTCCAGAAGAGTGTTCTCATCCGTGCTCCATCCGTACCTCCCGTTTTTTTTCGCTTTGGAATCCAGTCTCATCTTCTCGAATATCATTTCCCCCACCTGCTTGGGCGATGACAGATTGATTTCGGGCATACCGGACTCCCGCCTTACGAACGCCTCCTTTTCTGCAATCTCCGCACGAAGCGTGGCTGCGAAGTCCCTGAGAGGAGCCGGATCCACCTTCACGCCATTGCGCTCCATTGAAGAGAGAACTTTGAGAAGCGGTTCCTCCATAGTGTCATAGAGATGCGCCAAATCCTTTTCCCTCATATCCTCCAACACTTTCTGACCCACCTCCAAAGTAACTGCCAGCCTGCGGCACAAGGCATCTGTCCGGTCAGACACCTCAAGTACGGCATCGTCATCGAAAAGAGAAGCCGGCGTCTCCTCACTGCCCTCGTCAAGACTGATTCCGAGATACGCTCCGGCGAGAGCATCCAGACCGTGGGACTTTTCCGGGTCGATGAGATAGTGCATCAATCCTATGTCCATCATCCTGCCGGTGAGTTTCACCCCCGCTGCAGCAAAGACGTTCATCTGATATTTGAGATCACAGCCGAACTTGGTTATGACCGCATCCTCCAGAATGCCACGGAACTCCTCCACGCCGCCGGCACAAGTGACGCACTCCCCCTCCCACACAGAAGCCAGGGCCACAGTCCTAACTTTAGCGAAAATCCCGTTGCCGGAAGTCTCACACGCTATGGCGCAGAAACCCGATGAACGGACGGCAAGAGCCATCCTGTCAGCGGGGACTCGAGCGACCTTCGGGAGGATGCCGCGTGGTGCGGACCCGCTTTTTACAGAAGCGGAGGAAATGTGTGAAATATGGCGTTTCAGCGAACGGAATTCGTACTGCTCGAAGATATCGGCAAGTTCGGGGCTGTATGACATATTCAGCGCCATAGCACTTGTAGGCACATCCAGAGGCACGTCAGTCCTTATAGTGACAAGTGTGCGGCTCAGACCGATATGGTCTCGCGCCGCCTCGAACTGTGCCTGACGGCTCGCGCTCAACTCGTCCAGATGCTCATAGATGCCGTCAAGAGAACCGTAGCGCCCCAGCAGTTTCGCGGCGCCGACCTCGCCTATCCCATTGACTCCAGGCACGTTGTCCGCGGCATCTCCGCAAAGCGTCAGGAAATCCACCACCCGTTCCGGATTGCCGATACCGTATCGGGAACATATCTGTTCCATCCCCAATATCTCATTCTCTCCCCCGTTCTTTCCGGGCTTGTACTGGAATATATGCTCTTCCACCAGCTGCCCGTAATCCTTGTCAGGAGTCACCATATACACCTCATAGCCTTCGGATGCAGCTCTTTTGGCCGCCGTGCCGATTACGTCATCCGCTTCGAATCCCTTCATCATCAGAACGGGAATGTTCATCGCCCGGCAGATGACGGTCAGCGGTTCCAGCGCATCGATGATGAGCTGTGGCGTTTCGGGGCGGTTAGCCTTGTACTGTGGGTACATCTCATTCCGGAAAGTGCCTCCGGGAGGGTCGAACGACACGGCCAGATGCGTTGGTTTCTCACGTTCGATGAGTTCCAGCAGATATCTGGTGAACCCGAAGAGAATGGAGGTGTCCACTCCCTTGGAATTAATCATAGGCCGCCGCAGAAAGGCATAATACATCTTGAAAACGAGGGCGTGCCCATCAATCAGAAACAATTTCATGCCGTAAAGTTGAAACTTTTTTGCATAAGTTTCAAATAAAAGTTTCATATCTTTATCAAAACTTTTCGAAAATCTTTTTTATGGATTCGGACGAAAGATATATGAGGGCCGCACTTTCGGAAGCAGAAGAGGCCAAAGCCGGAAGCGAAGTGCCCGTAGGAGCCGTCATCGTGGCGGGAAGCCGTATCATAGCCAGAGGGCACAATATGACGGAACGTCTCAACGACTCCACCGCGCACGCCGAGATGATAGCCATAACCGCAGCAGGAGAGGCTCTTGGAGACCGTCACCTGCACGACTGCACCCTGTACGTGACTCTGGAACCCTGCCCGATGTGCGCCGCCGCACTGAACTGGGCGCAGATAGGACGCATCGTCTATGGAGCTTCGGACCCCAAGCGGGGCTATACCCTTTTTTCACCTTCCCTTCTCCACCCGAGAACAAAGGTGAGCGCCGGCATTCTTGAAGAAGAATGCGGAAAAATAGTGTCGGATTATTTCAAAGAGAAAAGATAATATCTGCAAATCCTCCGTTTTTTTATATATTTGCAGAACGGAATTGAGGTATGGTGTAATGGTAGCACTACAGATTTTGGTTCT
>JAKSKB010000072.1 GCA_024401975.1 Bacteroidales bacterium
CGATTCCCTCAACGTAGCCGCTGCCGCCGCCGTCGCTTTCTGGGAATTGCGCAAGCCCTGACCTTGCGCAATACGCGAGTCACTCGCGTTCACGCAACTTTTCACCCGACAGGAGCAATCATTTCGAGGATTTCGTCAGGGGTGATACGATTGTTAGCATCGCTGCCTTCGAGTATGGTGTCGGCAAGATTGCGCTTGGTGGCGTGAAGGCGGAGTATCTTCTCTTCAATAGTGTTGGACGAAATGAGATGATACACAGTGACTTTTTGCAACTGGCCTATGCGGTAGGCACGATCTGTAGCCTGTTGTTCTATAGCCGGATTCCACCAAGGATCCAGATGAATCACGTAGTTGGCTCCGGTGAGATTGAGACCCAAGCCGCCAGCCTTGAGCGAAATCAGAAATATCTTGTGTTCTCCCCTTTGGAAAGAATCTACCATAGTCTGTCGCTTCCCAACCGGAGTTTGTCCATCCAGATACAGATAGTCCCCCAACCCGCACTTATCCAGTGCTGCGGCGGCCATCGAAAGAAAGCTTGTAAACTGGCTGAAAACCAAGACACTATTGCCACCTTCCACGATAGGCTCCAGTTTGTCCAGAAATACATCTATCTTGCTGCAGGCGGAGCCTATCCACTTCTTTTCGGCAAGCGATGCCGCACAGGCAGCCATACGCAGTTTGGTAATCATACTCAACGCATTGACGCTCAACGACGAACTTCCCTCGACCTCTGCAACCGCCTCGCGCCTGATAAGTTCATAGACGGCCGATTCTTCCTCAGTCAAGGCCACAGGCACCACAATCTCCTCCTTATCAGGCAGTTCGCGCACCACCTCCTGCTTCGTGCGTCTCAGAAGGAAGGGGGCTACAATGCGCTTAAGTTCCCCTGCACATCCGGGTTCACCGGACATATATTTTTGCGAAAACTGCTCGTATGTGCCAAGAAGTCCGGGCACGATGAAGCGGAACAGATTCCAAAGTTCGCCCAGATGGTTCTGCACGGGAGTGCCGGTAAGAATCAGTCTATGCATAGCCTCAAGCTTCATTGCAGCTCCCGAAGTTTTGGTGTCACGGTTCTTTATCGTATGCGCCTCATCAAGGCATACAACGTTCCATTTAACAGAGCCGAGCCTCTCCCCTTCCGAAACAAGAAGGCCGTAAGAAATGAGCAGCACATCCCATCCGGCAAGCGAATTCAGCGTATCCGCGCGGACCTCGGCTGAAAAGCCCGATAGCAACTTGGCGCGTAGAGAAGGCGCAAAGCGCGACATCTCCCGCTGCCAGTTCGACACCACTGAAGCAGGAGCGATCACCATCGAAGGGCCCTGGCCGGCATGCGCAAGCATAAATGCAATGGCCTGGACAGTCTTGCCAAGCCCCATATCATCGGCAAGGCAGGCACCCGCACCCCAGGATGACACTCGCATAAGCCACTGGAAACCCTCTTCCTGATAATAGCGGAGAGTCGCATTCAACCCCTGAGGGATATCGTAGCGTGCTTCACGGCTCCTGCGGATGCGTTCACGCAATTCCAGCAGAGCCTCGGGCTCGTCAATCGTGATTTCCCCAGACAATTCATCGCCCACCAGCGCCATCGTAAGTTCCGGAACGCGAAACTTACCGCGAGACTCTTGCGAAACGTAGCCGATTCGCTCAAGTTGCCTGCGTATGCTCTCCGAAAGCCGCAGAAACTCCTTGTCCCCTATCCTGACATAGCGTCCCTCCGACTCACGAAGCAGCATCAGTAACTGGTGGACAGAGAGAATTTTATCTTCAGTAACGGCAATATCTCCCTCCAGCTCGTACCATCCTCCCTTCCCCACTGCGTTGATTTCCCATTTGGCAGTCTGCGGTTTTATAAGTTTCAGAGCCTCCCCCTCAGGCCACTCAAGAGCGGCAACCGACGGCAATTCTGATGCGCGCTCCATAAACTCGAGAAGATCCTCCGCAACTAGAATGCAAGAAGGGCGCTCCGGCACAAATTCGCAACCTTCCGGCAACAAAGCGTTGACCTTACGCAAATTGGACTCTTCATTCCGCAGATTGCGGAATATCTCCGCCCGCTCGCCATCGAAGTTGTCATAAATAAACGAAGTCCCTTCTCCCGGAAAAAACTCCGCACTACCGCTTTCCGACGGACGAACAATGGCGGAAAGATGGAAATATTCCCCATTCGGAGTTATTCTCACGACAACAATTGCACTGCCGTCCACCTTCTTCGGACTAATGCCGCCGGGAATGTCGGAATGCACCTCCAACCGGCCGCGGAGAGCCGAAAAAAGTTTCTCCAGCATCGGTTCCGCCGCCACTGGCAGATGTCCTATTCCCAAAATGCGCTTGTACGCAAGTTTCATCTCCTGAGGCATAGGATAAATCACGAACTGCCGCTCGCTCGGGGTGTGAATATACATAGTCGAGCATTCGCGCGCGTCTTTAGGCACATTCGTATTGAAATGAATCTCGCCATCGCGCTTTTCCGTCCACAAAAAGGGCTTTTCCTCCCTTACCCCGGCGGTAGCAATCAAAGGTCCACTACTCTCAAGCGCAAGCTTGTCTGTGCCAACAATATACGGCAACACCAATTCAAGGGACGGCAGCTCTCTCTGGGCATAATAGCGCTCAAACGCCGGGTCACCCTTAAGCCACTGCTCATAAATGCGCTTATCAATCTCGTCCATCGGGCAGTCGCCCGTCTTGTACCGCAACAGACTGACTTTCTTTCCCTTGCTCCATCCCCCACTTGCAAGACGTCCCTGCTCACGGACTTCGGTGCAGCGGAAATTCCTTCCCCAAACCACATAATAGAGCCGTTTCTCATCAGACTTAGAGGCTTCCCCCGGGTGTTCAGAACTTCCAACCTGCCTTATCAGTTCCTCAATCTGAAGCGACCAAACCTCACGTACCGGAATTCTCGGCATCACTGCCTCATACGGCCAAGGATTGATTTCCTCGGGAGATGGCATCATCTGCTGTCCGAAATAATATTCGCACTCCTTACGGAGTATGCCGAGGCTTGGATTAGGAAACCGCCACGTCCATTTCTCCTTAAATCCGAAGAAACAGGCGGTCAGTGCGGCTATCGCATTCGAAGCGCTTCCCTCCCCTTCTGCAAAACTTCTCTTGGCTCTGTCGATGAAATAGTTGTCCTTCGTCTGGTCGGCTGAAGCGGAGAACTCAACCAGCGGGAACACCCAACTGCGGTCATAAAACCTCCTGTCGTTGCTTTTTTTAAGTATGGACGTCAGAGTGGCGACATCCTTCGGAGTCCTGCGGATGGAAAGGGCTATGACGTATAAAAAGAACGACACATTGTCGTCAGGGATGTTCTTGGCGACTGTCTTTTTGTTCTGGATTTTAAGCCCCTCCTGATAGAGTTGGATTGCAGTGGCGGTATCACCTTCCAGCAAGGTCTTGGAGGCATTGAGATAATATGTATAATGATAATTGGCCGAACTCGGCCGCTCAGGGAGCAGTTCTGCCTTCGCATAAAAGACGGCAAGACGATAGCGACAATAAAGAGAGGCGCTGGTAGCAGTGGAATGCTTCAGAGCGGACAACAGCCGACCGGCCGTTGCAAGAAATTGAACCGATCCCTTTTCGAGCACGCTGTTAAGATATAACTCCACAAGCTCACAAAGCGAGGAATCATCGACAGCTTCGGATATTTGCTGCGGCGTCATTTTGTCAACGGAACTGATGAGGGCAATCTTCACATAATCCGAAGCGTCGCCATAATATGTGTATGACGGCCGGAAGTAATGTACGGCAGGGACTGCCATACCCGCCATAATTTTCGCCACATCAGTAAGATAACGGAGATAATCGGGCTGACGGAGACTCGACTCGAAAAACTCCAGCCAATCTCTGCGGTTCTGCACAAGATCGACCAGAACGGAAATCACCCTATTCGGATCAACAGCCCCGATATGGCAAGGATTTTTGAACCACTGACGCTTGAGCAGCATCTTCCTATTCTCATCGAAAGATTTATGAGTCAGACCAAGCTTTGCTGAATGGGAAGAAAAAGCGGCAGGATAAGACTGCAAACCGGAAAATGCAATACAGCACAAAGTAAAGAACAAGGATTCCTCACTCGGGAATGCTTCGTGAGATACGACACTGCATGAATGGGTATCATTGCCTGAACGAGCATCCCCGGAAGCCTCCAACCGCTCCCGGATGTCCATCAGAGCCGCCGTGATGTGTTTGCACATACCATTGTACGGACAGTCGCAGAAAGTATCGACGATATTATCCCCATCAAGATTGATTTCGACGTTATAATCCTCTGTTCCACGGACAAGATAAATATACCTCTCTGCCTCTTTATCTGACTCATCCTCAATGAGCTGCACACGCCCTTGAGCCAGATACGCCTCCGCACGTCTTGCTATCACCGGGCCTGCATACTTTTTGAAATTACTCAGTTTCATCGTTGTTTTTAAAAGTTGCGCAATACGCGAGTCACTCGCGTTCACGCAAACTATTTCTGGGCGAGAATCTGCTCAGCGTGAGTTTTGGTCTTGATTTCCTTCGGCTGGAATATTTTATAAATAAACCCTTCCTCATCAACAAGATAGGTCGTCCGAAGAGTACCTATGGTGCGATGTCCGCAGGCCACTTTCTCTCCCCAGCAGCCGAGAGTCTGCAACAGAGAGGTATCGGTATCAGCAATCAGCGGAAATTCCAAACCGTTGGCATCCGCAAATTTCTTCTGAGTCTCCTGCTTGTCCTTGCTCACACCAATGATTCGGAAACCCGCAGCCTCAAGTTCCGCTTTATGTTGCTGAAGAGAACAGGCCTCCGCTGTACAACCACTTGTATTAGCCTTCGGATAACTGTAAAGGATGATTTTGCGGCCTCTGAAATCACTCGACTTAATTTGGCATCCGTTTTGGTCAAAACCCAAAACCTCTGGAATTTTATCTCCAATATTCATAATTCAAAATACTTTTAGGCGAATATACAAAAAAAAGTTGCGCAATACGCGAGTCACTCGCGTTCACGCAACTTTATGCCGTAAAATTATTTGGTCATATCAAATAATTGTCTACATTTGTCTTCAGCAAGACGCTTCTGTCTCAAATCGATTGAGCTTAATGGTGTTGCGTCTGCAGATTTTGATTATGTGTGAAAGATTCAGCGGGGAATATCTGCAGAAGAGATCATTAAGCGCAGATACTTCCTTGAAGAACAAACTAAGGTCTCCGGTTCGTTATCAAAAACGCACCGGATGCCGCATTTCTATTATTATATGAACAATGTTACCGATAAAATTGTTGCGCAAAACGCGAGTGACTCGCAGGTATGCAAACACCTGTACCTGAGAGGCAATCACCAGCAGGACATGTTCCACGACAAAGTAGATAAAATTAACGTTTGGAACCGCCTTTGGCTCAGCGCGAGGGCCACAGGAATAGAAATTTTTTCCGTAGCCATTCTCGACAATCATCTGCATTTGACTGCCATCCTCAAGCATGAAGGGCAGGATACTGACTTCATGCACCATTTCAGGCTCAGCATCACACAGTACTACAATCGTCGTTATGCGCTGAAAGGGATGCTGGGTACACGAAAATTCGGGCGTGGGACATTGTCCGGTACCGGGGATCTGATTGACTGCATCTGCTACAACGTCCGCAACGTGCTTCACCACGGCATTTCCAGCAATTATCTGGATTACCCGTTCAGCACAGCACGATACGCTTTCGGGCTGATTTCCCAGAAGCAGCGGGGTCATTATACAAGCGCAACGCTTCCCGAAAACCTTGCTCACGCCTATTTACCTGTCCGTGAAAAACTTCCAGAAGGATGGACAGTGACTTCCGAAGGGATGATTGTTCCCCCGGAGCATATCTTCCGCTCTGACATTATTGAAGATCTATTTGGCGGCTCTCGCGAAAAATATCTCGAAACCCTCTCGCATCGCACCTTGCGCGAAGCCAACGACGAAGACGAACCTTGCGCAAAACGCCAGTCACTCGCGTCTGCGCAAACTCTTGACGAGACGATAGTAGAATTCGTAAAAATGAAGTCCCGAATTCCACTCCCCGCGATGAATTTTATACAGAAAATAGAGGTCATT
>JAKSKB010000073.1 GCA_024401975.1 Bacteroidales bacterium
GTCTCAACGTAGAGCAATGCAGCAGCGAAACCACGGCCTTCTACAAGGCCTCGCTGGCACGGGAGATCTGCGGCAACGACGCCGCCGTGTGGGACTTGACCGGCGGGCTTGGAGTTGACAGCTGGGCTTTCGCGCTCACGGGATTCAAGGTGCATTACAACGAAATGGATCATGAACTGGCAGGGATTGTTGCAGACAACTTTTCTTCCCTCGGTGCAGGCGACATCATCTGCACCTCCGTGGAAATAGACGAAGACAGTGTAATGGAAGCGCTGCTGAAGGCATCGGACAATGACCTCGTCTATATGGACCCCGCCCGCAGGGATGCCGCCGGCGGAAAAGTGTACAGAATGGAAGACTGCAAGCCGGATGTAATGAAACTCAAGGACCGCATATTTTCACGCTGCCGGAACATCCTTGTCAAACTCTCTCCTATGATTGACATATCGGGGACCGCCGCTCTGTTAGGACGTCAGGTACGGGAGATTCACGTAATCGGCTCCTCCGGAGAATGCAAGGAAGTGCTGGTACGGCTCGACAGGGAGTGGGACAGCGGCTATTCCGTCACGGCAGTCGAAGGGGATGAACGTTTCACCTTCACTCCGGGAGAAGAAAAGGAAGCCGTGCCTTCCTTTGCAGAGAGCCCCGAAGATCTGAAGGGGATGAATCTGTACGAGCCGGGAAGCGCGCTCTTGAAATCGGGAGCATTCAAACTGATAGGAAACCGTATGGGGCTGAAAAAACTTGCCGTCTCCACACATCTCTATGTCGGAAGCGGACAGGGGCGCAGAATCACGGAAATACTCCCCTACAACGGTCGCAATGTAAGGGAATTGGGCAAAAGATATCCCGTATGTGAACTTACCGCACGGAACATTCCGACAAGTTCTGACGCTCTCAGAAAGAAGATGGGCGTCAAATCGGGAGGTGACGTGCATATATATGCCGTCACCTGCGATTTCAGCGATTCCCCGTCCCGGAAAATGTTGCTCGTGACATCCGGATAGCCTTTTCAGACTCCGGTTCAGGCGTCCATTCCGGCGCGAAGCGCCTTGATGTTGGCATCAAGAAGAGCCTGTTTCGACTTGGGAACTGTCTCGGTGATGGCGGCGATTATCTCTTCTTCGGTAAAAAGCCCCGTCTCTTTTATGACCTTGCCTATGAGCACGATATTGCTCAGGGCAGCATTTCCTACGACATTCCCTGCCATTTCGGTGGCCGGTGTGTAGTACACGCCGATGTCATTGCGCGTACTCCTTACGTCAACCAGCGAAGAATCCACGAAAACGCTCCCGCCGGGGACAGTGACCTTCTCGTATTTCTCGAAGGACGGTTTGTTCAAGGCAAGAAGGACATCCGGTCTTGACACTATGGGCGAACCTATGGGAGAGTCGCTTATCATAACGCTGCAATTTGCGGTGCCTCCACGCATTTCCGGCCCGTATGAAGGAAGCCACGAAACTTCCAGACCTTTCATAAGGCTCGCAACCGCGAGAACCTTTCCGGCAAAAAGGGTCCCTTGCCCGCCGAAACCTGCAATAAGTATAGCTGTAGTTTTCATTTCTGTTCGTCCTTGTCTTTGAATACTCCCAGAGGGTAATAAGGAATCATCTGCTCTTCAACCCACCTGTTGGCATCAACGGGTTTCATTTTCCAGTTGGTGGGACAGGCGGCGACAACCTCCACGAAGGAATATCCTTTGCCTTCAATCTGGTTCTGGAAGGCCTTCCTGATAGCTTTTTCTGCTCTACGCACATTCTTTACGCTGTTTACAGCCACCCTCTCTATGTAGTAGGGAGCCTCCAACGTGGCGAGAAGTTCACAGACTTTCACCGGATAGCCCACCGTATTGACGTCACGTCCGTATGGCGATGTCTGGGTGATTTGCCCGGGCAGAGAGGTCGGAGCCATCTGCCCGCCTGTCATTCCATAAATCGCATTGTTGATGAAGATGACGGTAAGATTCTCTCCACGCGCCGCAGTATGGACGGTCTCGGTCATACCTATGGACGCGAGGTCTCCGTCTCCCTGATATGCGAATACTATTCTGGACGGATCCGCACGCTTGACACCGGTGGCGACTGCAGGGGCCCGTCCGTGCGACGCCTCCACCATATCTACATCGAAATAGTTGTAAGCGAAAACTGCACATCCCACAGGCGCGACACCTATGGTCTTGTCCTGGATGTCAAGTTCGTCGACAGCCTGCGCCACTATTCTGTGGACAAGTCCGTGAGCGCAACCGGGGCAATAATGCATCGGAGCGTCCTTCAAGCACTTAGGTTTGTCAAATACTATCATCTCATTTCCCTCCTTCTATTGCTGCTAAAACTTCCTCGGGAGTAACTATAACGCCTCCTGTCCTGTTGCACAGCGACACAGGCCGGCAACAGTCCGTCGAAAGTCTTATGTCTTCTATCATCTGTCCCATATTGAGTTCTACGCTTATGAAGCGGCTGACGTGGGAAGTATGCCGGCGCAGAATGTCCTTGGGGAAAGGATAAAGGGTTATGGGCCTTATGAGGCCGGCCTTTATGCCTTTTTCCCTTGCGGCAATGACCGCATTGCGGGACACACGCGCTGATATGCCGAAAGCTACGATGCAGATTTCGGCATCATCCATCAGGAATTCCTCTGCCCTTTGCTCGGTTTCCTCTATATGGCGGTACTTTTCAAAGTTGTTGATGTTCCATTGCTCGAGTTCCTCGGGAGACAGAGAAAGCGAAGTGATGAATTTGGACTTGCCATTACCCTTGCCTCTGAGTGCCCAGGGCTTGTCATATTCCTTCTGCACAGGCTCGGGAAGTTCCACAGGTTCCATCATCTGGCCCACAGTTCCGTCAGCGAGTATCATTGTCTGGACACGGTACTTGTCCGCCAGATCGAACGCCAGAACCGTAAGGTCAGCCATTTCCTGAACCGTTGAAGGGGCAAGCACTATGAGATGGTAGTCACCGTGTCCCCCTCCTTTGGTGGCCTGCCAGTAGTCGGACTGGGAGGGCTGTATGCCGCCCAGCCCAGGACCTCCGCGCTGGACGTTGACTATGACTGCGGGAAGGTTGCTACCCGCGAGATATGAGATACCTTCCTGCTTGAGAGAGATACCGGGAGAAGAGGAAGATGTCATCACGCGTTTGCCGGCGGCTGACGTTCCATAGACCATACTGATTGCGGCAATCTCGCTCTCCGCCTGAAGGAAAACCCCTCCTGCTTTGGGAAGATAGCGGGCCATATACTCCGCAAGTTCAGTCTGTGGAGTGATGGGATAGCCGAAATAGAACCTGCACCCTGAACGGATGGCGGCTTCGGCAAGGGCTTCATTTCCCTTCATCAATTTTTTAGTTGCCATATCATTTTTCGACTTTGATGACACAATCTGGACACATCATGGCGCAAAATGCGCAGCCGATGCAGGGCGCATCCTCAGCCGTTGCAGCGGGATGGTAGCCTTTCTGGTTGAGGGTACCTGTATCTATGAATATCAGGCCCTTCGGGCAGGCTTCGACACAAAGTCCGCAGCCTTTGCACAAATCCGAATCAAATGTGATTTTTCCCATATTACAATAGATTTCTGATTATCTTGCCGCTTATGGTCTTCGGGAGAGAATCCTTGAAAACTATGATTCTCGGATACTTGTAGGGGGCAGTGCTGGTCTTCACGAACTCCTGTATCTCCTTCTTGAGCTCTTCCGTGCCTTCAACGCCCGGGGCAAGAACTATGCTCGCCTTGACCACCTGGCCGCGAACCTCGTCGGGAGCCGCGGATACGCCGCACTCCAGAACGTACGGAAGCTTCAGTATTATATCCTCTATCTCGAAGGGACCTATCCGGTAACCCGACGACTTGATGACGTCGTCCACACGACCGATGTATCTGTAATAGCCGTCCTCATCCTTCCAAGCCGCGTCTCCCGTGTGATACCAGCCGTCATGCCACTTCGACGAAGTCTCCACGGGGTCACCGTAATAACCGCTGAACAGACCGTTCGGAACCCCATCCGAAGTGCGGATGACGATTTCTCCCGACTCGCCGGACGCGCACAGACGACCCTCGCGATTCATTATCCCTATGTCGTATCCCGGTACAGGCTTCCCCATCGAACCTTCCTTGTTGGCCATGCCGCGAAGGGTCGCTATGCACAGGGACGTCTCCGTCTGGCCGAAACCCTGACGTATCTTCAGACCGGTCTCGTGCTCGAAACGGTAGTACGCCTCGGTGTTCAGAGCCTCTCCGGCCGTGGTCGCCTCCTTCAGGGAAGACAGGTCGTAGCCGGAAATGTTCTCCGACAGCAACATGCGGTACATCGTGGGAGGAGCGCAGAATGACGTTATCTTGTACTTGGACATCAGACGAAGGACATCGGAAGCGTGAAAACGGTCGAAATCGTATATGAAGACGGCCCCCTCGCACATCCACTGCCCGTAGAGCTTGCCCCACAGGGCCTTGGCCCAACCCGTCTCGGAGATGGTGAGGTGGAGCCCGTCAGGATCCACGCCCTGCCAGTACCGCGCGGTCATATAATGGCCCAGGGCATATTTGTACGAATGCGACACAAGCCTCGGATAACCTGTGGTGCCGGACGTGAAAAGCATCAGCATCGGGTCGTCTCCGCCGGCATCGCTCTTGCTGCGGTCATAGTGGGTGCTGTACATCTTGAATTCGTCCTCGAACGAACGCCAGCCGTCACGGCGCCCGTGAACCATAATCTTGACCTTCATACCGTCGTAACGGGTCAGGGCCGCATCAGCCTCGGACGCTACATCACCGTCGGCGGTGCAGATGATGGCGCTTATCCCGCCGTTGCGGAAACGGAAGTCAAGGTCATGCTCCTTGAGCTGGCTCATAGCGGGAACTGCCACCGCACCTATCTTGTGAAGACCGAGGATGGCATACCAGAACTGCCAGTGACGCTTGAGTATCAGCATCACGCGGTCGCCCTTCCTTATGCCGAGGGAGGTGAAGTAGTTCGCGCAGCGGTTGGAGGCGCGCATAAGCTGGAGAAACGTTATCCGCTTCTCGGAGAAATCTTTCCCCACGTACACCATCGCAAGCTTGTCCGGATGGGACTGGGCTATGCGGTCTATGGTGTCGAAGGCGAAATTGTATCTGTCGATGCCCGTGAACTCCAGAGACTCGGGAACGCCCTGGGCATTGGTCCTTACACTGACGAAATCCTCTATGGAGAGGGGCTCCGTGAGCTTGTCCGGAGCAAGCGTTCCTGCGACTTCCGACTCGTCGTACCCGGTCTTTTCGCCGGGAAGGATGACGGCGCAGAAAGTACAGTCCTTACCACCTGTGGCAATCATTCCGTGCGGGGTGGACGAATCGTAATAGATGCTGTCACCCTCTTCAAGAACCGTGCAGTGCTCCCCTATCTTGACCTTGAGAGAACCGCTGACCACAAGGTCGAATTCCTGACCGTTATGGACAGAAGTATGAATCGGTTTGCTCTGAAGTTCCTCTGAATATTCGTAGGTGACCCAATACGGTTCGGCGACTTTCTTCCTGAACAGCGGAGCCAGATTGCTGATCTCGATTCCCTTCTCCCGGGTTGTCAGCTGACCCTTGCCGCGACGCGTTATGGTATATGAGGAAAGACGCGCGTTATTCCCTTCCAAGAGCTCAGTGAGTTCCATATTGAAAACG
The DNA here is from genome assembly GCA_024401975.1 of Bacteroidales bacterium. Lineage (GTDB taxonomy): Bacteria > Bacteroidota > Bacteroidia > Bacteroidales > UBA932 > Cryptobacteroides. Next base: position 5,648 of record JAKSKB010000073.1, read on the forward strand.
CGCGCGCAACTGTATATGAAAGAGAATGGAAGATCATCGGCCCCTGACTCATACAATTCATACTGTTTCTGGTCCGTCCCTGTCAAGGAGGCCATTTCAGAGACAGAATAACCGGTCACATTGCGCATCTCGCGGATTCGGGTGGCTATTTCCGCTATCCTCAATCTTGAATTTGTCGTCGATATATCCATTTTATAATAGATTCCTGATTATCTTGCCGCTTGTTGTCTTCGGGAGAGAATCCTTGAAAACTATGATTCTCGGATACTTGTAGGGGGCAG
>JAKSKB010000074.1 GCA_024401975.1 Bacteroidales bacterium
CCAACCTGCCTTTGAATCTCCTGCCACTCTGCCTGCAGGCGCCTGTCCCTTCCAGTCATAACAGTCATTAACCCGGGAACGGGTCAGGAATCAGAAACACGGTATCATTGTGTTTCACGTTATAATCAATGAGCTTCTGGTCTGTCTTGCCTATGCGCGGACGCATTACGCGGATGCGCTTGTCGTCCGTATCCTCCTTGGCAAAGAAATAGTCCAGCGGCGCACCGGTCTCGTCCAGGGACGGGAAGTCGAAAATCAGTTTCCCGTCAGAACCGGTGGCGTGGCGAAGATTATCCATCAGGACAGACAGGGGCGCGTCGGGATTGGTGACGCGGAATTTGACTTTCCTGTTCTGATAAACAATATTCAAAAAGAAATCATCCATATATGCAATCTGTTATTTATCATCTGTGAACTTTATCTTTACCCTGACGGGGTAGATGCCGGCACTCCGGCCCGCTATCTTCCTCTCCATCTTGGATGCAGCAGAATCGACGTTGTCCCCAAGGCTGCGGCGGACGAACATATTGTCCTTAAGCACAATGGTGACAATCATAAGGTATCCGCAGTCCATAGAGAAATCCTGTTCCCGCCGCACCTTCAGCGATTTGATCATACTTTTGTCAATACCATATCGGATATCCAGTTCCGAGGTACAGAAAAGCCTCATATCCGCGGGAGTCACAATGCGGTTGTTGGTCGCGATATAGTACGAAACATACTCCGGGAAATCCACAGGATTGATTTCGTCCCGGCCTTCCTCGGGAGTCGCCAGAAGCACAATGCTGTCCTGATTGATGCCAAGAGGAGCAGTAAACCTGCATCCGGATGCCAACGCCTCATTTACGGCGGCGCCGTCCGTTGTCAGATAACTGACTTCCAGACTGATATCATTCTTATGACCTACCGGTCCCTGACGCAGGACGAGGTATGTACCTGATGACCGTCCTTCCCCACCTTCCGATGCGGCATCCGTCATCTTCTTCAGCAGAGCGTTGACAGTCTGTATCACCTTGTCGCCATTCGCGCTGTAAATATCCTGGAAGGCATAGAAGTCGGATGAGAATTTGGCGGACAGGCTGGTCAGGAGCCGGACGAGACTGCTTCTGTTGAATCTGTCCGCAGCCACCTTGCGCACTTGAAGGATACAGTTGTGATAAACCAGATCGGATGAGGGACGCACAAGATGCATAAACTGGCACGACTCGCCCCCAATCCGCACGAACGGAAGGTTGGACGACAAGTGTGCGGAATTCATAGTGGCATTGACCAGAATGACGGGGTTGAGTATCAGCTGTTCCTTGTTGAACAGATAGTCGGAGGTGATGTCGTAGAACTCGAATTCGAATTCGAGTTCACTTTTCTCAACATATCCATATTGCTCGGGGTCGTGTTCCCCGACAATGAACATCCTCATTCCACCGGTATCGAACAAGTCGGTTACAGCAACAGAGCCGTCATAAATCTGGCTGCGGTTATACAGCATCGTATCCATTGAGAATGCGTCGCTGTACGGAAGGTTGTAAGGCTCCCACGGCTTCGAAATCGGAAGCTGTCTGCCATTGCAGAACAGCATCAGGTTCGAGAAGGCTGCATTTTTGACAATGAACGCCATACCTTCGAGATTCTCGACATTGGAAGCGAATTCCACAGTCACCTTCCAGCGTCTGCCGTCGATTCTGGCGACAGACTTCACCTGTGCGTTGAACGCAGTTGTCCTGAGCAGCGGCAAAAAACTGAAGTTGTTGTCCGCCATCATAAACGGAGTGTCAGAATTGAGTCTGACGCAGTCCACACCGTCTGCGAGACCGGCAGAAACGACCAGACTTGCAGGAATGGCGTGACCGGCCATATACGGCAGCACCGTCTTGGAATACTCGTCTATGACATCTCCCTTGAGACGTTCTATCTCCGCATCTATCTCATTGGCCTGATAGGCCGTGGCCATCATCAGCAAACGGAATACAGGGTCATTCTCCAGACCTTCGAGATAATCACTCTGATCGCTCTGACGCCAGATACCCAAAGCCTCCCTGATGAGATCTTCCGCCCTCTGTCTTGTTTCAAATGGATTCTTGCTCATATCTTCTCCGTTTATCCGTTCCAAATGACGAAACGCTTATGGAACTGGTAATCCTCTCCGGTTTCACGGATTACCCCGGTCACCGCAATATGAATGGAGCGTTCGTCTCTGATGTAAGTCATCGTTACCCTGACGTCGCTGAGCCTCAATTCATTCGTCAGAATCGCATTCTTGAGGTCAGCGGCGAATGTGTTGAAATTTCTGGAATTGCCTGAAATCTTCCTGTCATACACGCTTTCATCCAGAATCGGCGAAATCACCTCCTCAGCCAGGTTGCTCACGACTCCATCCTTCTCGTTGATCTGCTCGAAACGGAGATTGGAGAACACGAAACCGTATTCCGGGTCAACCGGATTGCTGAACAAAGGGGTTGAAATCAGCATAGAGACGGAATCGTCAATCGCCTTCTTCAAGCTTACGCTACGGGCCAGACGGCCGTTTTCTATCCTCAAAGGAAGTGAAATCCCGCTCATAAATCAAATCAATGGTGTATATGTATCTTCTTCCACCTTCGGGGGAACGAAAAGCGCATCGTACAAAGTGGAATAAAGCGATGAATACAGTTTCTGCTCAAGTTCGGCGGAGAGTTCGGCATTCAGTTCATCGTGAATCTGCCTGCGGAATTCGCCGCTTATGAAATCCTTCAGCGCCTCGGATATCTGAGTCTGCATATCAGACCTCAGCGCCTCTATCCTGTCCATCAGCATTTGGGACAGTTCGGGTTGAAGAGTATCGTACAACTCCTTGCGCAACTGCTCCTTGAGTTCATCATAATCAACGGTATTCTCCTGAAGCACGGTCCCGTCCAGAGTCTGAGCGGCTGAAACAAGAAAAGCGTCAAGCCATTCCAACCAGCGCTGGACATCGTAGCGGGAAACGGCGGGGATCTCCACCTCCTCCGCAGAATCCGGTGCCGGGATATAATATCTGACAGAGTGCGCAATTTCCTCCGTGACAATGAGGAACTCGTCCACACGGTGCTCCGGTCTGAGGCTTTTCAGCAGATACAGATTATGCCTCATCGACAGAGCAGGGCTTCCGGGCGCAAGATTCGGATGCCCGGCCACAGTCTCCATCCTTTCCATCAGCTTCCCGCAGGCTTCAGCAAAGCGCGAATCCGAGCTCATCTGCAGACAGGGAACTATATACTCCCTGTCTATCGCAACCTCAGCTCCCTCAACGTGAAGACGCAGCAGGGGCATTTCGTCCATCCGGACAAGTTCGTCGAATGCGCGTATGGCAAAGCAGTACCCCGGCCTCACCATAGGGACCTCGTTCCGCTCGAACTCCACGCTCTCCCCATCCAGCCCCACGGTCAGATAGTAGTCCCCCGTGTCCAGGGCCGGCATTTCTATCGAACCCTTCTCTTCCACATCCACAAGTTTCCCTGAGGGAAGGAGAGCCAGACAGGCGGTCACGTCATACTCCAGAGACTTCCTGACAAAAACAGCTTCGCAGCTGAAATCCACGCCGGGCAACAGTCCCATACGGGAGCCGAGAGCAGAACGCACCAGCGCCACGTCCCGGGCCGCCGACTCCTGCGACATAGCCTTCAGAGTCTCGGCTGTGACCTCCATTCCGGGTGTCCAGTTTATTCTCGAATTGATATCCATATTGTCAGCAATTATTCTATTTCGACGTTATAGTCGAGTATTATTCCCTTGTCGGTTCCAAAGGAACCCGCCTTCTGCTTGATACCGAAGCGGCACATCACGTCCACCGGGAGGAACCATTCCAGGAGGAAATTGCAGAACGGCCTGATTTCCGCGGACTTCTGCATATATCCCTCCGAGTCAAGACCGGGTATCAGCAGGTCGTATCTTACCATAGGCAGCCAGTTCTTCGTATTGTCCGTTCCGCTGTACCGCCCTCTGGACATCATCACGGGATAGCCTGTGACCGCTTTCAACAGTTCCCTGACAAAAAACAGATCCCCCCTTTTCTTGCTCACATACGGCAGGATATACGCCGCTTCCCGCACATACGGATCGGTATCTTCCGTCACCTCTATATCGAAGTAAGTCCTCAGGACATAGTCGAGTTTGTCATCGAGAAGTTCTGAGACCCGTCTTTCTATTTTCAGTTTCTTCCTGAAATTGATGGAGTCAAGAGGGAGGAAAGCCTCATTGAGAAGATGAAGCCTCTTTTTCATCGCCTCAAAACGCCCCTTGACTTCCTTGCCCCTGAGTTCTTCCTCGGTATTGACAAGTCCCTCCGGCAACAGCTTGATGAAACCGTCCCGCGCAAGTGTGACCTCCATCCTCTGCGCATCCACGGACAGGGCATCGTCGTTGTAGTTGCGGTAGAACGTGCCCTCGTGCCTGGCCACCCACTTGTCCTCGAGTTCGGGATAGAGGTAGCCCAGCAGCATCTCTGCGCTGATTTCGCTTATGTTCGGCCTATATTCCATCAGTCAATTTCATAATACAACGTCCGCCCCGGGGCCCGTAACTTCAGCACGTCCTGCGGGGGGATACCGAGTTCTCCAAGAGTCAGACTCCGATACGGAAACGCGGCATCAACGGCTTTGAACTCGTTCTGCCGGAGCGCGGAATACGGGAGTCCGCCCAACTGCGGATGCGACTCGACATACGAGGCCACCTTGCGTCCGGGGAGCATCACGTCCCACAATCTTCCAGTCTCCTTCTCTTCCACGAAATCCACAAAGCAGTCATCGTGCAGGAAGAAAGCCACATCCTGCGTCCCGGCAGCGGCGGCAAAAACCGCGAGCGCGGTTTCAACCGTGCTCCCGACATTCAATCCTATCTTTGTGACAGGCTCCCAGCACCCGTGTACCGGGCAGTCGTCATCATAAGCTTCAAACTCGGCCGTTCTCGTGGTGAGATGAAGGCCGTCATAATAAAACACCTTCCCGACAAGAGAAGTAAGCGAGCCGTCCTCAAGAGCCTCCGGATGCAGAAGTTTCAACGCTTCCTGCACCTGCACCGCTCCTATGACGGATGCGGCGACTCCGGTTGTGGGCACGTGTCCCGCCGCTTCCTCGCGGCGTATTGTACCCGCGCAGGACGCTCTGCGCCCCAGCTCCTCAAGGCCCTTCGGTCCCAAATTGCAGGCATAGCAGTTCCTGCCCGGAACAAAAACCCTCACAGTTCCCTCCAATCCGTCAATTCCTCCGTCCACCCAGGGCGTGCCGGCCCTCATACAGAGCCTGTTTATGCAATATCGCGCCCAACGGCTGTCCACGCAGCCAATCACCACATCCGCCTCGCGGAAAACTCCCAGCCCCACATCATAAGCGACATCACCGTATATCTTTGTCAGAGCGATGTCCGGATTCAGTTCCAGCAGGCGTTCGGCTGCGGCATCAATCTTCCGTCTGCCCGCCACGGCATCTTCACGACGGAAAAGGACCGAACGGTTCAAATTCGAGGGCTCGACCTCGTCGAAGTCAACTATCGTGATACGGCCGGCACCGGCAAGCGCCAGATTCTTCAGAACCTCGTTGCCAAGTGCCCCGCAACCCGCCACAAGTATCCCCGCCTCCAGGAGCCTGCCCTGAGGAAACGCCGTCCCGCCACTGAACATTACAGGAATTTCTTACAATATGTCCTAACGGCATACAAATCCGAATTGCTGAATGACTTGAGCGTTCCGTTATTGAAATACATCGTCGTTCCTTCCGTATCGGACATCAGTATCTGACCACGCCTTTCGGCACTCCATTTTCTCCCGCCTTGAGCCCACTTGCCAAACTTCTGCTGCAAAGGATTCAATTTATCAACAGTTGTCTTACCAGCATTAATGGCCGACGCTTTAATCTGGTCCTTATTGCTAAGAC
>JAKSKB010000075.1 GCA_024401975.1 Bacteroidales bacterium
GCTGATGAAAAGTAAAGAAACACTGCTGAAAGTTGCTGCATCTGCGCTCTTCGGACTTGCGGTCTTCCTCTTTTTCCGCATGGCCTATCCTTATCATCTGCATTTTCAGGAACAGTGCCAGATGTTTCTCTTCAGCTCCGACTACCTGTTTGACGTGGTCCCGATGCCGGGAGGCCTGTCAGATTACATCGGCAGATTCCTGACACAGTTCTTCTATCAGGCGGGGCTTGGCGCCGGAATCATCGCTCTGCTTTCAGTGGGAGTCCAATTGCTGACATTCTCTGTCTGCGGCAGGAGGACATTGATGGAATACTCCCTTTCGTTTCTTCCTTCCTGCGCCCTTGTCATCTGTATGTGCGATGAGAACGCTTTGCTTTCACCTTACATTGCCATCATTTCGGGCCTTTCCTTCACCTTCCTGCTGTCCCGTTCCACGAAGCGGATCTTCAGATATGCACTTATAATCGCTCTGGAGATTCTGCTCTATCTTATGGGCGGCGGGCTGGCCGTTATTGTATTCTCCGTGGCTGCACTGTGCCGCGAAAAGGATTGGAGGCTTGCCATTGCCTGCGTTGCGGCCGCGGCTGCATCCGCATCCATATCGGCTTATCTGACTGATCTGCCGTTCCAACGCCTTATGTTCGGCACACATTATTACCGTTATCACAATGTCACGCCTCTCTGGCCCTGGACTTCCGCTATTCTGCTGTCGGCACTCCTCCTTGCCGATGCATTCGGCCGGCATGCCGATTCTAACCGCCGCTGGCCGGCTGTTGTTACTCTGCTGGCGGTTTTTGCCCTGTCCGCCACCGGGGTCGCGATGCTTCAGGATTCAAAAAAGGAGGAGATGATGAAATATGCTTTCTTCACCAGAATGCAGCTGTGGAACAGAATAATCCACTGTGCCGCTGAAAAGAGTCCGGACACCCCGGTGACAGTCTCCTGCCTGAATCTGGCACTTGCAATGACGGGCCAGATGGGGGAGCATATGTTCGAGTTCTTCCAGAACGGGACGGAAGGCCTTCTCCCTTCTCATCAGAGAGACCATTTCAGCCCTTTGCCGGCCTCGGACATCTGCTGGCATCTCGGTTTCGTGAATACCTCCCAGCGCTTCATATTCGATGCCCAGGAGGTTATTCCCGATTTCCAGAAGAGTGCGGTGTGCTACAGAAGAATGGTGGAGGCGAGCATTGTGACCGGAGCATACGACGTGGCGCGCAAGTATCTTGGACCGTTGAAGCGTACCCTTTTCTACCGCAAATGGGCATTGGAGAACGAGATCCTCCTTGATAATCCCGAGCTGATTGAAAGCCATCCGGTGTACGGGCGTCAAAGGGAACTTGTGCTCAAGGATAAGGATTTCTTCTTCAGCGATTATGAGATGGATTCGATGCTGGGCCTCCATTTCGTGGAAAACCGCTCCAATAAGGTGGCTATGCAGTATCTGCTGGCCTGGACTCTTCTGAACCGCAACCTTCCCAGATTTTTCGAATGTTTGCAGCTATATGACGGGAAAATGCCGAAATCATATCAGGAAGGGGCGATCCTCTATTGGGCTGAGACTCACGACAGCCCTGAAGGAATGCCTTCCTACATTACAAAGGATGTTTATGACAGGTTCGTCAATTTCGTCAGTGACTATCGCTCCGGCAATCAGCAGTTGATGAAGAAATACGGTGACACATACTGGTTATATTATTATGGGAATAATTGATATGAGGCGGCATATATTGATTTTCACTCTGGCCCTGACGGTTGTATCCTGCTCGGGGAGTGACCGGTTCGGGGACGGATACGGTGTCAGGCCGATATATCCTGATTATGTCGGAGTCACGATACCATCCTCCATCGCTCCGCTCAATTTCGTCTATACCGTTGAGGGAGCCGAAGATGCAGTCACCACATTCACCTGCGGAACAACAAGTGTGACAATCAGGGGCAGGGAAGTGGAATGGAAACGGAAGGAGTGGCAGAAACTGCTTTCACAGGCGAAGGGAGGAGGTGAGATAAAGGTTTACAGTTCCCCGATGGATTCGGCCTGGACCATTTATGTGAGTCCCGATCCCATAGACTACGGAATTGCCTACAGGCTGATATGCCCGGGGTATGAAACGGCAGGTTTTATAGGTATATATGAGCGTGACCTCAGCACTTTCGATGAGATTCCGCTGATGGAGAACACCCAGCTGAACGATTGTTTCAACTGCCACTCTTTCCGTCAGACCGAACCCACGGACCTCAGTCTGCACGTGCGGGGCAATCACGCGGCAACAATTCTCCGCAGGGGTGGGGAGATGACCGCCTACAACACCAAGACTCCATCGACTCTCGGCACCTGCGTCTATCCCTATTGGCATCCTTCGGGAGATTATATCGCCTATTCCACGAACACCACACGCCAGTGCTTCCACGTCCGCCCCGGACAGCTTCTTGAAGTGTATGACATAGCATCCGACCTTCAAGTTTATGATATCCGCAACAACTGTCTGATTTCCAGTCCCAATGTCAGGACCAAGGAGAATTGGGAGACTTATCCTGCTTTTTCTCCCGACGGGAAAACCCTCTATTTCTGTTCCTGTCCGGAAAGGGAGATTCCCGCCGAAATGGAGAAAATAAAGTATAATCTCTACAAAGTGAGTTTCGATGCCGCCACGGGCACGTTCGGAGAGGAGAACGAACTTGTGATTGATGCCGTTTCCAAGGGAAAGAGCATCGCTTTCCCCCGTCCTTCTTACGACGGCAGGTATATTATGTATTCTCTCTTTGACTATGCCACTTTCCCTATCTGGCACAAGGAGGCTGACTTATGGCTCTACGACACGGCAACCGGGGAGACTTTCCCCGCGGAAGGGGCGAACAGCGACGATGCCGAGAGTTATCACAGCTGGAGCAGCAATTCCAGATGGTTTGTTTTCGGCAGTCGCAGGGACGACGGCCGGTTCACCAGAGCATATATCTGCCATATGGATGAGAACGGAGTCTGCGGCAAGGCGTTTATGCTTCCTCAGGAGCATCCGCTCCGCTATTATTCAGCGCACGACCGTTCGTTCAACGTTCCCGAATTCATTTCAGGGCCGGTCGATTTTGATACAAGGAAGGCGCTCAAGGCCATTACTTCCGATAAAAGGGAGAATTTCCGCTACCGCTGGTCCGGCAGCGACAAGATTTTCGATGCCGTTTCCGGCGCGTCCAACCTTGAGCCCGGCGCCACCGCCCCTTCCACAGACAGCTCCCTCGCTCCGAACTAACGACTTTGCAGTTGCGTAGACGGATGAAAATATGAGCTTTTTGTGTAAATTCGCACTATTACTTTGTGGACATACTGACAAGCAATATCTAGAATATGACAGACAGAAGAAAATTCCTCAAGACAGTGGGTGCCACAGCTGCCGCAGCTGTCGCAGCGCCTGTACTTGGAAACTGCAAGGCCGGAAGGCCGGACGGGTTGGACTCGCCGCTCATCGTGCCAAAGGGAAAAGGGCTGCTCATCACCGGCACTTTTCTTGACGAAATATCCCACGACATCCCACATCAGAACTGGGGATCGTCCGAATGGGACGCCGATTTCGCGAATATGAAGGCCATCGGCATCGACACCGTGATAATGATACGCAGCGGTTATCGCAAGTTTATCACCTGGCCCAGCAGATATCTGCTCGGCAAAGGCTGCTATATGCCTTCGATGGACCTTGTGGAACTCTTCCTGACGTTGGCAGACAAGTATGAAATGAAATTCTATTTCGGACTGTACGACAGCGGGCGGTACTGGGATACCGGAGATATGAGCTACGAACTGGAGTCGAACAAATATGTGACCGAAGAGGTTTGGAACACCTACGGGCATCACAAGTCGTTCGGAGGATGGTACATCTCCACCGAAATCAGCCGCAAGACCAAGGGATGCATCGAGACTTTCCACGAAATGGGGAATATGTGCAAGGATCTCTCGGGCGGCCTGCCGACTTTCATCTCTCCTTGGATAGACGGCAAGAAAGCGGTGATGGGAATGGACCAGGCTCTCAAGCAGGGGATTTCAGTGCGTCAGCACGAAGAGGAATGGAACGAAATCTTCGACGGAATACACGACGTGGTGGATGCCTGCGCATTCCAGGACGGACATATCGATTATGACGAGCTGGATGCTTTCTTCACTGTGAACAAGCGTCTTGCCGACAAATACGGGATGCAGTGCTGGACCAACGCCGAGAGTTTCGACCGCGATATGCCCATCCATTTCCTCCCCATCAAGTTCGACAAGCTTCGTATGAAACTCGAAGCCGCCGCGCGATGCGGATATGACAAGGCCATCACTTTTGAGTTCTCCCATTTCATGAGTCCTCAGAGCGCTTATCTCCAGGCCGGTCACCTGTATGACAGATACAGGGAATATTTTGATATCCGATAGACGTGAAAGACAGTTCATCCAATTTCGCATACATCCTTTTCCTGGCCTTCGTGGCCGCTCTTGGCGGCATCCTTTTCGGATATGATACGGCTGTGATCTCGGGTACCACTGCCGATGTCTCCGCCCAGTTCGGCCTTGATGAAATGAGCAAGGGGTGGTATGTGGGATGCGCCCTTGTAGGTTCCATCATCGGTGTGGCCTGCGCCGGAATGTTGAGCGACTTCCTTGGCCGCAAGAAGACGATTCTCATTGCAGCCGTACTTTTCAGCGTATCGGCCATAGGCTGCTGCTTCTGCAACGGTTTCACAGACCTTGTGATATACAGAATCATAGGAGGGCTCGGCATAGGAATCGTCAGCATAGTATCTCCTATGTACATCTCAGAGATTTCCCCGGCGAAGGTGCGGGGCACGATGGTGGGACTCTATCAGCTTGCCGTTACGACGGGCCTTCTTCTTGCATATCTTGCCAATTACATCATCCTTTCAAACGGAGAGGGCGCTCATTTCTCTTCGGCATTCCTACGGAGATATTTCTCTTCCGAAATGTGGCGCGGAATGCTTGGCAGCGAAAGCGTTATCACGGTACTTTTTCTGGTAGTCGCCTTCTTCATTCCCGAAAGTCCGCGATGGCTTATCGTAAGGGGACGATATGATGAGGCGATGAAGGTGTTCCTCCGACTGAAAACCACTCGGCAGGGGGCGGATGAGGAATTTGCGGCAACCAGGGACTCCGTTTCCGGGACCGTCAAAAGCGAATGGCGCTCCCTTATGGAACCCGGCATCCGAAAGGCTGTGCTCCTCGGCTCGGCCATCGCCATACTCGGCCAGTTTATGGGTGTCAACGCCGTGCTCTATTACGGCCCCGACATCTTTGCCGATGCCGGATTGGCGAGCACCGACTCCTCCTTCTCCACCGTTCTGGTAGGGCTTGTCAATATGCTCACCACGGTTCTGGCAGTGTTCATCATCGACAAGGTAGGACGCAAGAAACTCATCTATTACGGAGTGAGCGGTATGATTGTCTGCCTTGTGCTCATAGGAATCTGTTTCTTCAAGGGGCAGGATCTCGGATGGAGTCCTGTTGTACTCCTCGTCTTCTTCCTGCTCTATATCTTCAGCCAGGCAATCAGCATCTCCGCAGTGGTGTTCGTGCTTCTTTCGGAGATGTACCCCAACCGCGTACGCGGCATTGCTATGAGCATTGCGGGCCTCTCGCTTTGGGTGGGCACCTACCTTATCGGGCAGTTCACCCCCTGGTGTATGTCGACTCTCACTCCGGGCGGCACCTTCTTTTTATTTGCGGTGATGTGTCTTCCTTATATGTACATACTCTGGAAGAAGATTCCCGAGACCACCGGAAAGACACTGGAGGAGATTGAACTTTTCTGGAAGCGG
>JAKSKB010000076.1 GCA_024401975.1 Bacteroidales bacterium
AGCTTGAGGGGAGGCGGTTGTGTGGCGCACTTGCGTTTCGGACACGACAGGGCCCTCAATGCTTTCGCCACTCTCATCAACATAGGCGGTGCCGGATTCGAACCCGATTGCGCCTCCGACGTGAAGTACTGGTTCCAGAATTACAACTGTCCGATGGCTTGTAACCTTCAATTCGTATTTTACCGGTCGAAAAGGAATCCGGAGATTCTTTTCAAACTTCTTCGCAACAATTCCGAAGTGTCACTGCCTCAACTGGACCCTGTCAGCGGACCGTATTACCGCTGGTCTGATTTCGTGTCCTGGGCACACGTGTTGATGGCGGAGCATCCACAGAAGTGATGGAACCGGATTATTCCATATTCACCTATTCCGTTCCGTCCGAATGGTACGCGGGGGTGTATGCCGACAAGGCTGAATGCCGGAAGTCCGCCCGTTCCTTCTGTCTGCTTCACGATGTTCCGTCCGAGGAGTGCTGGCTTTTCCTGCATGGTTACAGAGGCTTCCCCGGGGAACTGGTGAGGCCGGCCGTAGATTTGTATCGCTTGGGTTATGACGTTTATGTACCGCGCCTCCCGGGACACGGCACGAGTTGGAAGGATTTTGTCGGAACGGGTTCCGCCGATTGGATGGGACTCGCCCGCAATGCCTTGCGTGACCTGGGGAAACGCTATGCGAAAGTCCATCTCCTGGGCCACTCGATGGGTACTGCCATGGTGGCCGTCCTGTCTGCAGATAATGCTGCCGTTGGCAAGGCGGTATATGCCTGCCCGAGTTTCGAAAACACGCAGATGACTCTTCCTGCACGGATTGTCCTGCGTCTCCTGTCTCCTTTCATCCCAAGGGTCAATTGCGGCTGGCATCCCAGTTCCAGGTATCATCTGCACTGTGAGAATGCAGAGGAGGACTATCTCTTTTTCGGAAGGGAATACTGGACCTGGTTCTTTACGAGGCAATTGCCGCACTATTACACTCTTCTGAAGCAGGGACTTGCAGCTCTTGCGGCACATCCGGGAGAACATCTTCTCATCTGTCCGGAAAAAGACAAGAGAATATCTATGCCTTCTCTGGAACTGTACAGGCGCGCCTTGGGCGACGGAAAAAGAGCGGTTATCATAGACAATGGTACACATTGCATATTCTACGACAAGGATACGACGGCCGAGGAAGAGGCGGTACAGGCCGTCATCGATTTCGCTTCGGACCGTTTCACGCCGCGGTCTTCCTCAGTCGGAGAGGGGGTAAATCCGCCGTATGTCCGATGAAGGAATTGCAATTCATATTGAAAGCATCCACGGTGGAGCAGTTGTTCGGGAAGGAAAGATCCTGCCTGTCTGCCAATCCTGCCGCCGAGACGGTATTCAAGCGCTATTTTCTGGAAGACCGGTCACAGAAGTCCTTTCTTCCGGTGGAACCCGGTGCGATCTCATACATTGTGCAGCCGCCGTTGGGGAAATTCCACATTGCGCTCTGGCTGTATATGGTCGAAGGAGCTGACAGTATAGAAAAATCTCCGGCGCCGGATACCAACCGCTCCGGACAGGAGTCGGGGTTGAGCTTTACGATATGCCGTGCGGGAGGTGTCAGGCATATATGGACGGCGGGCGGAGTCGCATCAGGTTCCGATTCCGAATCCCAGACAAGGAACATACTTGACGTATATGAGCGTTTCCTCACCTCGGAAGGGCTTTCGATTGAAAGGAACTGTATGCGGACCTGGTTCTTCTGTCACGACATCGACAACAACTACTCCGGTTTCGTGAAGGCCAGATGGGAGAATTTCGCGGTTAACGGGCTCACCATAGATACCCACTATATTGCAAGTACCGGCATTTGCGGTACTCCCGTCGCTGAAGGGGCGCTTGTGCAGATGGATGCATACGCCGTGGATGGAGATGTGCCGCTGAAGTATCTTCAGGCCACCACCCATCTCAATCCGACTTATGAATACGGCGTGACTTTCGAGAGAGGAGTGAAATTCGTATGTTCCGGAAATGCTCATTGCCTGGTTTCTGGTACTGCATCCATTGACAACAGGGGAGCCGTATTGTACAAAGGGGACGTTAAGGCACAGACACTCAGGATGCTGGAGAATATCGAAAAACTTCTCGAAGATGGAGCTTGCGGTATGGCAGACCTGACAATGGCTCTCATTTACCTGAGAAACTCTTCCGATTACGGACTTGTCGCGCCTTTGTTTGCATCGCGCTTTCCCGGTTTGCCTTATGTTATTCTGGAAGCTCCGGTGTGCCGTCCCGAATGGCTCATAGAGATGGAGTGCATCGCAATGAGCGCCGGCGCGGCATTGTAGAAAATTTCCCCTGAATTGAATTTGCCTTTCAAATGAAGGAAAGCGTCATCGGAGTCCCGGTGGGGTGAGCGAGGCTTTTATCAACGGCAGGAATTCGGGCCTGTTCCCGCATCTGAAAGTTCCCGTCACCTTTCCGTCCATAGGAGGTATGCTGATTTCCAACCTGTTCCATCCTTGCTGCAAGGGAAGATTGCTGAAGACGGTCTCATATCCATTCCAGGAAGGCCCTCCTATATCCTTTCCGTTAATCTTGAGTCCGCTTCCATCGCTTCTGACGGTGAGGGTGAGTTCGGGCATGTCCGGCTCGATGAGAAGGTCGTCAAGGGCTCTGGGACTGAATACGTACATTTCAAGAATGCCGTCCTTTATGAATTCATCTGACGCTTCGGGGAAGAACAACTCTCCGTCGCGCAGGAAAAAGAGCCGGTCTGCATCCGTTTCGATGGGTTTGCAGTTTATGCCTGCGTTCTCCAGAATGGCAGATAGGGTTTTGAATCCTTTCTCAGAGTTGGCAAAGTCCGTCAGCGTGCTGACATATACTCCTCCATTCTTCACAAATACGGGAAGAGCCTTGGTGCATTCGTACTCGCTCCTGAGGACAGTTGCGGTCTTTGCATCCTCGCCTTTCCAGTTCCATGCTCTCCAATCTGTGCGGCAGGCATTCAGGAGCACTTTGCCGTAATCTGCAAATTCGCCCTTAAGGGTGTATCGTGAGGCATGGGAACGTTGGAGCTCGCAGAAATAGAAGTCCGAGTTGTTGAGGCCTCTTGTCCAGAAAATCTGTTCGGGGAGGAATGTCGAGCGGTGAAGTTCGTCCAATTCGAGTCTCGCCGGAAGAAGACCGTTGTAACTTTCAAGCGTTTCTGGAACTATGCCCCAGAGCCATAGATTGGCTCCTGCGGCCAAATCGGCAGCTACTTTCTTCCTGACTCCTGCAGGCAGTTCTTTTGATGCGTCGATGATATATAGGGCTTTGGCCGGGACAGTTACTCTTTCCGAGAATATCACGCCCTGCATATCGAGTATTTGTCTAAGCCCGCCCGGCTCACCCACGAACACTACTTCCTTGTAGGGGATGGCCGGCTCTGCCGGGAGTGCTTCGTATTCCGATTTGTCGATTTCCGCCCAGGGAGACCATGCGGGCTTTCCAGGAGCATTGGCGGCTCTCATTGCATCATACATCGGCCACGGGTCGTACAAAGGGAGAGACGGGTCGTAGCCGGGGTTGAATGTCGTGCAGTAGGGACCTATTCTCTCAGGCTGGACGCCGGGAAGTCCTTCTTCGTATCCGGTGAAGAACACTCCATCATTTTCGACGTCAGGTTTCTTTGAAAGGTCCTTGTGACCGAGCGGGAGCGGCTTTAGAGAGTACCACGCCATATTGAATACGGTGGAATACGATGCTCCGTTGGCCCTTTGTGCGGAGATGAGCCGGTATGATTCATTAGCCAGCGCTTCCATACGCCCCTGCTGGCTCTCGTATGCCCTCTCTCCGTTGTATTTCGAAGTCTGTTGCGGAGTTCCGTAATAGCCCATCCCGTGTTCTCCTATACCCCAGGGTTTGCCGACGTCTATCCAGCGTTTCATGGATTCTTCATCGCCGTAATGGCCGACCGTGACGGGGAGAATTCCGTCGCCGTCATCTTCTCCGTCTGCTGAAATCCACGGGCGCGTGGGGTCGTTCTCGCGCACTATGCCTCGCCAGTCAACCCACGCCTTATCTTGAAGAGGCACGAGGTCGGGCCTTCTGTCAACTTCTATGATGACCTGTTTGTTCTCATTGCTTACGCTCCATCCGAAGACGGAGGCGTGGTTGCGGTCGCGGAGAACCATTCTGCGCAGATGATCCTTCGAGTGCTCCCAGAATTCGGGCGAGTCGAATTTCGGGCCTCCGTCGCTTCCCCAGTTAGCCGTCTCGTCAAGGACGCATATCCCCATCTCGTCGGCAACGTCAAGGTAGAATCGGGGGTAAACCTGAGCATGCGGGCGTACGGCATTGCCGTTCATTCCCTTTATTGCGGTGAACCAGGCCCATGCATAACGTCTTGTCATTTGGGGGATTCCCATAAAATGCCAGGAATCTCCGCGAAGTTCGTAAGGTTTCCCGTTGAGGCATAGTCCTGTGTCTGACAGAGTCCATTCCCTCCACCCGAAACGCACGTACTTGAGGTCTATGGCCTGCTTCTTTCCGTTCATCGAAAGGAGCAGGGAATAGAGGCTTGGTGACTCCGGAGTCCAAAATCCAAGTTCACCTTCGTTCACTGGAACGTCGATTGTAACCGTCGTTTTCTCTCCCGGTGCGATGCTGACTCCGGTGCGCCGTACGTCAAGAACCTTCCTTCCGAGTCTCCAGTTGGGTTCAGGGGCTTCGTTTACACCTTTACCTGCCAGGTTTATCCATTCCCGGACAACCCCCTGAAGTGCCACGTCCGCCTTCTTTCCACTCTCATTGCTGACGGTGACATCCATCTCAAGTATGCCTTTTGAGACCAGGGGTTTCACGTAAACATCTTCTATGTTTACTTCCGGTACGGCTTCAAGGAATACGTCCTGCCATATCCCGTTGATGTGGATTCCCCACATAGACCCGGCCGGGATAATCCTGCGACCGATTGTGGAGCAATCTTCGAAGAGGGACTGACTTCTGACCCCGACCAGAATCTCCGCAGTCTCGCCCGGCTTCACGATGTCCGTGACATCGGCGCGGAAAGGGAGGAAAAGGTCGAAGTTCTCACATACTTTCGTGCCGTTGACATAAATCTCGGCATTGCCCGCCACGGCCTCAAAATACAATCTGATGACCTTGTCCTGCCAGGTTCGAGGTATTGTGACGGTCTTTCTCATCCAGGCCATCTTCACGTTTACCCATTCATCCGGATAGGAAGGGTAATCTCTATGGTCGGGACCTTCCTGATTGTGGTAAGCGAAACCATTGACGTTCCAAGGGGAAGGAATCTTGATACGGACGTCACTCCATCCATCGGGCAGGGGTGCCGTCAGTTCGGGAGCCGTTCCTTCACCGGGGCGGTACGAATCCGGGATAGCCACTGGCTGGAAATCCCAGTAGCCGTTAAGGCACAATTCATCGCGCCATTGCTTCTCGGCGCGGTTCACAAGCCCTTCGTGCGGGGCATAACGGAACGGATATACAAGTTGGTCTCCGAAGGCGTCTCCCGGTGCAAGGAGCATCATCGCCGCAATACAGGTCAATATTCTGTTCATTTCAACAAATTATTTGTTTTCTCTATCTTCTGCGCATTGACAATCCGTACCGGCAAGGTCATTGAATACTGCAATGCGGGTTTAAGAATAGGATATGAAACCGGACGGGTGCTGCAAGGAGTCCCATACCAACTGCGGTGGCGTCATAGACTGGACAAAATGCCACATTATATTCTTGCTTGTCGCAAGCATCGCGCGGAGAAGGCGGGATT
>JAKSKB010000077.1 GCA_024401975.1 Bacteroidales bacterium
TTTGCAGATGCGTGGAAGAAAGTCCTCTGCAAGACATACCGTTACAACAATTACAAGCACACCCATTATGAGGGAGGGGAGTACGGCAAATACGGAGTGTATGAGCTCGAACCCTATACAATTTGGGAAGACCTTGATATAACCCGCATTGTCGTGGAGCAGAGACCGATGGGAGGTTTCCCCGGCCAGAACGTAGGAAACCAGCTTCCCACTCTCTGGTATGAATACTGGCCGAACGAGTTGATGGATGCTTCAAAGGTCCCTGCGCACAGCGTTCCTGTAATGGTGCTTCTGCACGGAAACGCCAATGATCCCCGTACTCAGGCGGAGACTTCCGGCTTCATCGAAGTGGCAGGGGAAGAGCGCTTCTTCGTGGTGGAGATGGAATGGCAGGGGAGCGAAACCGCTGCGGCAATGGGACACGACGGCATAGAGACGACCATCTATCAGCTTCTCGCCAAATATCCCCAGCTGGATCCTTCAAGAGTTTACGCGGAGGGTCTTTCCGCAGGTTCGATGACGGCGACCGCTCTCGGAATACGCAAACCGTTCGTGTTTGCAGCTGTCGGCGGCCATTCGGGCGCCATTTTCGGCGGTCCCGGCGCCAGCATATACTCCAATTTCGATTCATTCACCAATGCGGCCAGGCAGATGCGCGGAAAGGTTGAGATGCCCTATTTCTCAATCGGATGTACTGCAGACACCACCGTCGGATACATAACGCCCGAGAACTGGCGGGGCAACTGCTATCTGAATGCATGGAACATTTATGAGACAATCAACGGAATGCCGGTGATTGACGAACTGGACTTCAGCAAGGACGCGGTTTTCGGAATGGAACTGGAGAACAGGCATTCCATCAAGACGGCAAAGGGCGAGGGGATAACGATGGAGGTGGGAGATCTTGTCAAGAATGGCGTCCCCCTCATCAGATGTGTTGCCGTAATGGATTACGGCCATTGGAATTTCAAGCCCACGGCCCGGCTCATGTGGGATTTCTTCAAACAGTTCTCCCGTGATCCCGAGTCCAAGGAGCTCGAATGTCACGGAGAGAAACAATATAAATACGCGGAATACAAATCAGAAAACATCGAAGGAATGAATACAGTATATGAATTCTTGAAAAAATGCGGCACCTATTACCTTGCAACTGTTGAAGGTGACCAGCCGCGCGTGCGCCCTTTCGGCACTGTGAACATTTTCGAAGGGAAACTTTATATCCAGACCGGACACATCAAGAATGTGGCCAAACAGATCGGTGCGAATCCCAAGGTGGAAATATGCGCGTTCGACGGGAACGAGTGGATCCGCGTCAGCGGAACGCTGGTTGACGATCCCAGGGTCGAGCCCAAGAAATCGATGCTCGACGCTCATCCCGACCTGAGGTCAATGTATGATGAGAAGGATGACAACACGGCCGTGTACTACTTCAAGGATGCGACAGCCAGAATCTGCTCGTTCACTGCTCCGGACAAGATCATCAATTTCTGACAATCCTTTCTGACAGATGAAATTCAGCGGTAAATATTACGCATTGCTTCTTGCGCTGTCCCTTGTCGGAATGCGGGCGGAGGCGGAGACAATCAGTTTCAATGAAGGATGGGAGTTTTCAAAAGATTCCCTCGTCAGTTCGAAACCGGTGGATCTGCCCCACGACTTCATGGTTGAGAGAGTGGATGGTCCGGATGATACGACCCACATAGGACCTTTCTCCGCTGAGAGTCCGAACGGACGCTCGCTCGGACATTTCCTTGACGGGACCGGATGGTACAGAAAGTTTTTCACCGTTTCTGCCGGAGAAAAAGGGAAACGTTTCTCCCTGCTCTTCGACGGATCATATATGGAAACCGACGTCATCGTCAACGGAGAATTGTTGTGCGCCCACAAGAATGGATATACTCCTTTCTACGTAGATATTACCGGTGCATTGAAATCACCCGGCATACCGAATGAAATCATAGTCAAGGTCCGGAATTCCGGAAGGAACTCCAGGTGGTTCTCCGGATCCGGCCTGTACCGTGATGTCGACCTGGTTGTCACCGAACCTGTCCATGTCGCCCGTTGGGGCGTCTACGTTACCACGGAGGAAGTCTCTGATGGCAAAGCAAAACTGGGACTGGAGTTGACCACTGTCAATGACTCAGGGAAAAAAGCCGTCGTTCCGGTAAAGATCACGGTCTTTGACCCTGACGGACGGAACGTCGCATCACTTGGAACCACTTTGAATCTTCAGCCGGGGACTGGAAATAAAAGTAAACTGTTCGCCGAAATCAGCGCTCCATCCCTTTGGAGCGTTGATTCTCCGGCTTTATACAGTGCGAAGGTGGAACTTCTTGACAGGAAATCCGTAGTGATTGACAGCTATGTCCAGAAGTTCGGTATCCGTACCATTTCATGTGATGCAAAGAACGGTCTCCGTATCAACGGAGAACCCGTTCTTCTCAAAGGCGGATGTGTCCACCACGACAACGGCCTTTTGGGTGCGGCGGCACTCCGAACGGCGGAATACAGGCGTGTCCGCCAGCTCAAGGATAACGGATATAATGCCGTAAGATGTGCTCACAATCCGCCGAGCAGGCACTTCCTTGATGCGTGTGACGAGCTTGGCATCATCGTGATGGACGAATTCACCGACATGTGGGAACAGCCAAAGAACACCGATGATTATTCGAGATTCTTCGTGCAGAACTGGGAGTCCGATCTTGAAAATATGCTCCTTCGGGACAGGAACCATCCTTCCATCATATTCTGGAGCATTGGGAATGAAATCCCCAACTGGAGCATCGCGGATGCTTCCAGAATAGGCAGACAGCTTTCCGACAAGTGTCGTCAGATGGATCCGACAAGGCTTGTCACCCAGGGTATCACAGGAGCATATATCCATCTGGATTGGGATAACTCCCGCTATACTTTCCAGCATCTCGACGTTGCCGGTTACAATTATCTCAGAGACAAATACGACTCTGACCATGAAAAGTTCCCGGACAGGGTCATCGTTTGTACCGAATCATACCCGAAGGATGCATTCAAGTACTGGAAAGATGTCGTTGACAAGCCTTATGTGATTGGGGATTTTGTATGGACCGCTCTTGAACACCTCGGAGAATCAGGCTGCGGATCGTCAAGATACGTCGATGCCTCCCGTCCGGAGAGAGGCGGAATGATGTTCCAGTCTTTTATGGGCCCTCAGGAGGGTCGCAATCCGGCTATGATGTGGATGGGCGGAGGAGGTGATGCCGGCCCCGCTTCCGGAAGGCCTGTGTCTGAATTCATGCAGACCCTCCCGACAACTTATGTCAACTGGTGCGGAGATGTTGACCTTATCGGAGACATCAAGCCTCAGGGACGTTTCAGAAATGTGATGTGGGATGTCTCGCCGATAGAAATACTTGTCCATGAGCCGGTTCCTGAAGGGATGAAGGAAAGTCTCAACCAGTGGGGCTGGCAAAAGGAGAAGGCTCAGTGGTATTTCCCCGGCAGTGAAGGCAGGACCGTCCAGGTCAGGGTGTTCGCAAAAGCGGACAGGGTTCTTCTTGAAGTAAATTCCAGACTTGTCGCTGTCGAAAAGGTTGACGAAGAACTGACAGCGACCTTCAAGGATGTCGTCTATGTTCCCGGAAAGATCGTTGCCGTTTCACTTGACAGGGACGGGAATGAATTGACAAGAAAAGTTCTTGTGACTCCGGGCGGGGCTGCGGCCGTCAGACTGACGCGTGAAATGAATAATATTGACAACGATCTTGTATTTGTCAAGATGGAAGTCGTTGATGATGATGGCAATGTCGTACCCGATAAGTTCCCTCTTTCCATCAGTCTCGATGGAGCGAAGTTCGTATCTGCCGGAAATGCTGCTCCGGATGATATGGCATCATTCAGGTCGCAGTCGCCATCGACCTATAACGGGGCGGCGATGCTTGTCGTCCGTCCTGAAAAGGTCGGATTTGAAGTTAAGGTTTCCTCCGCGGGACTTCGCGAAGGAGTTTTGACAGAATGATATGGAAAATAATAAATATCCTTTGCTGACCAGTCCGATAAAAATCGGAAATGTCATTTTCAGAAACAGGATGTTCTCTGCGCCAATAGGTGCGACCGACATTACTTCAGACTGCTGTCCGGGACCGAGGACGCAGGGTTTCTATGAACTTCGTGCAAAAGGTGGTGCCGCCGCTGTCACGGTGAGCGAGCTGGTCGTACATCCCGGGACGGACGGCAGCCATATGCTCCATCTCGATCTCCGAACCGTGGGTTGCCTTGCCGCCCATACCTTTGTCGCGGACGGCATACGCCGCCACGGATCGGTGCCAAGCATTGAATTCTCCCATTCAGGACAGTATGCCGGAACATATATGTCCGACAAGGACAAGAAGGAGAGCCTCTGCCAGTGGGGGCCGAGCGATGGCACGCGTCCGGACGGAAGGCCGGTAAAGGGCCTTTCAAAAGAGCAGATAGCTGACATTGTAAAGGCTTACGGAGATACGGCCGTGCTTGCGAAACGTGCCGGATATGAGATGATAATGGTCCATGCCGGCCACAGCTGGCTTTTGAACCAGTTCCTTTCCCCTTATTTCAATCACAGGACCGATGAATATGGCGGTTGTCTTGAAAACCGTGTGCGTATTGTTCGCGAAGTTCTAACTGCCGTGCGTGATGCTGTGGGGCAGGGTTTCCCTATTGAATTGAGGATGAGCGGAAGCGAGCTTTTCGATGGGGGATATGACCTTGATGAAGGGTGCAGGATTGCACATGCCCTGGAGGATCTGGTGGATCTGATACATGTTTCTGCAGGCTCTTATCAGTTCGGCTTTTTCAATACGCATCTTCCTATGTTCGCTCCTCACGGTGCGAATGTCTACCTTGCGGCTGAAATCAAGAAACACGTTTCCAAGCCGGTAGCCACCATTGGCGCGATCAACGATCCGGAGATGATGGAGAAGATTCTTGAGGAAGGCAAGGCGGATGTCATCTATATGGCCCGCGAACTCCTTGCTGACCCGTTCCTCCCTCAGAAGGTGTGCGCCGGTCAGGAGGACAGGATAGTCAAGTGTCTCCGCTGCTTCACCTGTATGGCCGAAAGGCCTGTTACCTTTACCCGCAGGTGCGCGGTCAACCCGTTGATAGGTAGAGAAATAGAAGGAATGGAGATGCTTCCTGCAGCCAAGCGGCGCAGGGTGCTTGTAGCAGGTGGGGGAGTGGCAGGTCTCGAGGCGGCGGTTACCGCAGCCCGCAGGGGTCATGAGGTCATTCTCTGTGAGAAGAGCAACGAGCTTGGTGGAATACTCAAGTCCGAGCAGGCAATTCCGTTCAAGAAAGAAATGTATGAGTTGGGACTCGTCCTTGAACGTCAGGCTCGGGATGAAGGTGTCCGCATCTGCCTGAACACTTTTATTACTCCCGAGTATGTCAGGGAGATGAAGGTTGATGCGCTTATCCTGGCTCTCGGCTCCAAACCGATCATTCCGCCTCTAGAAGGAATCGACAGTGAGAATGTGATCGTCGTGAACGATTATTATCTCCACAAGGA
>JAKSKB010000078.1 GCA_024401975.1 Bacteroidales bacterium
CCGAAGAGCCCCTGTCGGGCCATGTTCAGCGTAGACGTCTCGAAGAAGTCGTAGCAGCAGTTTTCCAGCATCATGAAATGTTTGCGGGTCTTTTCGCAGGTGTTGACCAGTTGCCAGCATTCCGCTATGCTTGTGGCGGCTGGAACTTCACATACGGCGTGCTTGCCGTGTTCCATCGCATAAACCGCCATAGGAGTGTGACAGAGCCAGGGGGTAGTGATATAGACGAGATCTATATCGTCACGTCCGCACATCTCCATCCAGGCGTTCTCACCCACGTAGCTGTCAACTCCGGTGATGCCGTTCTCTTCCAGAATCCCGAGTCCGTTGTCAACTTTTTCCTGATATTTGTCACAGATGGCCACTATTCTCGTGCCGTCCATATTTGCGTAACGCCAGAGAGCACCTCCTCCTCTGCCACCGATGCCGATGAATCCTATTCTAACCGTGTCTATGGGCTCACAAGCCATCTTGAGGGCACTCTGCTGCCCGGCCTCGCGGTCAGGAGTATCAAGAACGATTGTACCTCCCTCGAAACGGGCGGGTACAGAACATTCCACTTTTGCTGTACAAGCCGTCGCAATTATGCCGACGGCGATTGCCGTGAAGATAAGTTGATTTTTCATATCGTCGATGTTTATTTCATTTCAAAGCCGATTTGTACAAATATAAAAAAAAATGCATAAACTTTGTCCCGTTCCACTTTTCCCTAGGGAGCAAATCGAAGCAGGTGGCCGGGCAAACGGTCAATACCGGAAACACTCGTCATATCAGTTCGTTGTACAGTTTCTCCCTGCTCTGGACCGGGCCGGCGTATATGCTCCGGAAAATATGGCGAAGATCGTTCCGGTCCAGGGATTTCTCGACTTTGTCCAGACGGTGTTCCATATATGCCTTGAATGCTTCTACGTCCGCTGTAAGGTAATGGTCGGAATATGCAGTAGTGCCGTTGAGAAGGTCGAATGCGATGTAGTTGGTCGGCCAAAGCCGGTATCCCCCTATGATTCTGCGGTCGACGACATTGCGTATCCATTGATAACGGTCATTCTTGTTGGCGCATACGGATGCCGATTCAATCTCCCCCGCATTGAGTTTCTGCCCTATATGCAGATGCACGTGCCCCTTCTGCTGCTTCATTCCCATAAGTATGCTGTGCATATCCTCATTTCTCTTCTTGACATAGGGGCGGCTGGCTGATATCAGGAGTTCGCGTGCCTTTCTCACGTCGCAGGGCTCGTATTCGTATGAGATGCTCAACGGGACTATGTTGAGTTCGCTGAAATTTTCCACGAACGATTTCTCACCGCTCATATCAAGCATCTTGAGAAGTCCTTTTTCCGTTATGTCTATGCCGTTCTTGGTTCTGCCCTGCCTCTGGGCTATCCAGACCGAAGCCTTGCCCGAAGTGACAGTTTCCCTGATGTACTTCGACAGGGCCTGGGAAGAAAGATACAGTTCCTTGGCTGATATGCCGCGTATGACTTTTATCATCCTGTTGCAACGGAGCAGATACTCCACCGACTTGTTGCGGAGCAGGTTGTCACCGATGGCTATATCTGTCATCGGCAGGGAGTTTGTAAGCAGAACATATTGTGTCAGCGCCGGATCCAGCACTATGTCCCGATGATTGGACATCGCGAGAAAAGAGTTTCCGATTGCCTTCAGATTTTCCACACCGTCATAGGTGAATTCGTCCATCGTGTTCCGTATAATCCACTCTACGGCATCGAACATTACCGTACACTGGTATTCGCCGGCATTTTTTATGCACTTCAATTTCTTCCTGAGAGTGTCTATAGGCTCGTCCGGGAAGAGATACTTCGATATGAAAAACACTTCCGGCCTATTGGAGAGTTTCTTTATGGCCTCCATCGTTTCCTCCTCCGTGTAAGGAGGTATGCTTTCAATTTTTTTCTTAAAATCCATATTCATTTTCTATATAGCAGGGAACTGTCTCCGTAACTCAGGAATCTGAATCCGTGAGCCAGAGCGTAATCGTATATCGTCCTCCAACCGCCGCCGACGAAGGCGGATATCAAAAGCAACAGCGTACTCTGCGGCTGGTGAAAATTTGTAATCAGGTATTGTACTATCCTGAATCTGAAACCGGGCACTATTATGATTCTGGTTCCGAGTTTGAGTTCCTGAAGTCCTTCACGTTCGAGGTAGTCTGCAAGGGACTGAAGCGCTTCTTCAGTAGAGTAGATGTAATCTCTTGTATATGGTGCCCATTGGTCTATATCTGAAGGTACTCCTTTTTCAATGCAGTCAACGCCGGCATAATAAAGCGATTCCAGGGTGCGGACCGATGTCGTGCCTACGGACACAACAGGTCTGTCCGCTGAAATCAATTTGCGGAGAAGCCCGAGGGAAACGGTAAAAGGTTCTCTGTGCATCGTATGCCCAGAGATTTCACTGCTCTTTACGGGGAGAAAGGTCCCGGCTCCTACGTGCAGGCACACTCTCGCTTCTTCCACGCCCCTTTCACGCAGACGCCCGAGTACGTCGTGTGTAAAATGAAGGCCGGCCGTAGGCGCCGCCACAGAGCCCTGAACTCTGGCATATGCGGTCTGATAGCGTTCCAAATCAATATCTTCCGTGTCCCTGTGCAGATATGGCGGAATGGGTATGCGTCCGCATATTGAAAGCACCTCCGAAAAACTCTTTCCGCCTTTCCACGTGAAAATGACGTTGCCTGTCTGTCCGTCGCGGTCTTCCAGTTCCGCCCGCAGGTCCAGTTCCAGCATAGTACGGTCTCCTGCCGGATTGACAGCGGTGATCACATCGCCTTTCCAGCGCTTTAGATTGCCTATCACGCATTTCCACACGCAACGAGCCGTCGCGGCGAAATTGGAATCGTATTCCGCAGGCCGGTGAGGCTCCAGAAGGAAAATTTCTATCACGGCTCCCGTGTCGCGTCTGAAATGCATCCTGGCAGGCACTACTTTAGTGTCATTGAACACCATAAGAGAATCCGGCGGCAGAAGGTCCGGAAGATCGCGGAACACGAACTCATCCACAAGTCCGTCCCTATATCGCAGCAATTTCGACTCATCCCTCCCTGCAAGCGGGTATCTGGCTATTCTCCCTTCAGGCAGTTCATAGTCGAAGTCCTCTATCTTTATATGTGGAATCATATCGCAAAAATACTCATTTTATGTTGAAAGTTTTTTTACTTATTTGAAATTGAGTGACATTGAAAGAGTGATGCCGGCATAGATTACATCGCTTTTCAAGAGCATGCTTTCGTCCACCTTGCGATGATTGATATCATCCTGCATCTCCGCAGGATGGTCGAGAGTGGCCGAAGCGCTCACCGTCCAGTCCCCCGCCTCCCTCCGAGCCAGTTCAATGCGGCCTCCGAATCCGATACGCGCATGTGGAACAGCTTTGGACCTGAATGTAGTGCCGAAGTTGACGCCTCCTTCGGCAAAAATCTTCATAGATCCGTGTCCTCTTCCTTTCGGAAACAGGGAAACGCGCAAAGATACGGGTATCATATTCCTTCCTTCATAGATGCCGCAGTATCCTGCAAAAAGATCGGCATTCCAGTATCGCCCCAGTTCCACCCCCGCATAAGCCTTTATGAGCCCGTTGGATTTGAATGAAGCCTTCGCGTCACGGACATCCACCCTCGAACCTGTTTGTGGAGAAATGTAGTTGAGATACGAACTTCTGAACACGGTTGCCGTATATCCCCATTCCACACCGTATTCGAATACGAAAGTGCTGCCGGACTCCTGCGCCTTAGAGGAGATACAGGAAAGGAGCGCAACCAATACGGTTGAAAGACATATCTTCTTGGTTCTAGAAAGCATGTTGGATTATCAGGCAGGGAATGTAGAAATATTTCAATCCGGAGCGATAAACTTCCAGATTCGTATTGTCAGTAAGTATGAATGCAAAGTCGAACCTCCATTCCAGGGTAAGGCAAGTGTCGTGCCACATATCGAAGCGTATGCCTGAGTTGCAGCCTGTACCGATCATCACGCCCATATCGGTCCTGCCGGCATCGTGAAGGTATCCGCAAACGAGCCCCGGCCCGGCATATATACTGAAAGGAATATCGTTCCAGACGGAAGAGAATACCGGCAGGTCATAGTTGAAGCACAGGCGTACACCGGTAGTGACGGGTGAGCCGATCAGTACGTCGGAGATATCGGCGGCAATTCCGAAGTAGAGCGATGTCTTGTCGGGCTTCAGTAAAGTAACAGACACTCCAACTTCTTTCGGAGAAAAAACGGCTCCCGGCATCCAGGTCCGGCACTCCTGGGCGCTGGAGACCGGCCCAAGGGCGAGGGATGACAGACAGAATGCCGGCATCAGGAAGTTAAGGAGAAATTTGTATGACATCACTACGAATATAGCAAACATATTTGAGATTGAGAGGAATTATTTATAATTTTGAAAATCTGCCAACCATAATTATGATGGATACGGACCTTTACAACCTTCCTCCTCTTCCCGAAAGGATGAGACCCCATGATTTCGACTCATATGTGGGTCAGAAGCATCTTGTAGGAGAAGGCTGTGTGCTTCGAAGAATGATAGAAAGCGGCTCACTTACCTCTTTCATCCTATGGGGCCCGCCCGGGGTCGGAAAGACGACTCTTGCGAGAATCATAGCCGACACGGCAGATAGGGATTTCTACACCCTTTCCGCCGTAAGTTCAGGAGTAAAGGACGTGAGGACAGTAATCGATGCGGCAAAAAGCAAGGACATATTTTCACACCACGCCGCCCCTATACTTTTCATAGATGAGATACACCGCTTCAACAAGGCCCAGCAGGATGCGCTTCTGGGAGCTGTCGAGGATGGCACGGTGGTGCTTGTTGGAGCCACTACGGAGAATCCGTCCTTCGAAGTGATAACTCCTCTCCTTTCCAGATGTCAGGTCTTCGTACTCAAGCCACTGGAAGTCTGCGACCTGCAGATTCTGCTCGAGCGGGCATTGAAAGAAGATTCCCGCCTGAATTCGCTGGGCATAGAGGTGAAAGAGACTCAAGCCCTTTTCCGCTACAGCGGAGGAGATGCCAGAAAACTTCTCAACATAGTGGAGATGGTGGCTGATGCGGGCGCACATTCAGGACATCCGGTCATCGACAATACGTCGGTAACGGAATGCCTGCAAACAAGCACTGCCATATATGACAAGGATGGCGAGATGCATTATGACATCATCTCGGCATTCATCAAGAGCATACGCGGTTCAGATCCGAATGCTGCCGTATATTACCTCGCAAGGATGCTCGATGGCGGCGAGGACCCTCGTTTCATAGCCAGGAGGCTTTGCATCCTGGCATCCGAAGATATA
>JAKSKB010000079.1 GCA_024401975.1 Bacteroidales bacterium
CCCTCGGCGTGGTTATGCTCTGGTCCCTGAGGAAATACATATTCATCAGAGGATTGTGTACATACTGAGCCTCGAACCCGGTATTGATGCCGGACTTTTTGAGAATCACGGTCGGCCTGTTGATGATGATGCGGACAAGGTCCGAATTGCTCATTGAGGCAAGGACCTCACGCTTGTATTGGGCCTGAGCCTCCTGCTCGCTCATTTCCAGATTGCTTACATCGTATGTGAGAGACGGTTCGGCAAGAGCCGTGAGACGGTCGTGAGGCATTGAAAGCAAAGTGTTCGTTACAGTATGCACGGAACATCCTTCTTTTTCAAGCATTGAAATGTAATTCCTATGCTCGTCGGCAGCCTTGTCGATATCAAAATATTTCTCATACAGTCCGGCATCCGGATGGATGACCCCGTCAAAGAGCTCGGTACCGGGAGTGTACATCAGAATAGAGCCCGCCTTGTGATATTCAGCCTGCGGGTAGCCATAGACAAGTGGTCTTTCCGACTTGTTCAAAGGTTCGCGCCCGAATGCTGGCAGACAAACGATAAAAGCCGTCAGCAATGAATTTTTTATTAGAAATTTCATAAGTTGTTTATGGTAGGTAGCATCAACTTGCAAAGTTAGCAATCAATGCCTGATTATTGTTGTCTTTGCGCCGGCAAGTACAATGAGTTCACGTTAGCCTGTTCCGGGCTACCGGTGAAATGTTTTTGCACTTCGCGATAACTTTCCAGATTACCGATGTCATAGCGTCTGCCCGGCATCTCCATAGCGTGGACGGCGGTACGGGATGAGAGCCAGACGGCCAGACTCCCCGGAGTGTCAACGGGGCATCCGGAATCAACGGCTTCTCCTATTCTGGCGGCGTCCTGCCGGGTGTAGAAGTAGAACGGAGGACAGCACCAGCGGCTTTCCGGGACAGCGGGTTTCTCCTCCATCCGGAGTATCAGGTCGTTCTCATCAACCGTCACCACGCCGCTCTTGCGTAGTCTTGCCGTGTCGGTTTCCGGATAGCGCATTATGCAGCTGGTCTTTTTAGATTCCGCGTAATGCAGGAAAGAGAGTATGCTGAAATCAAGCAGATTGTCTCCGGCGATGATGAGCAGGTCATCTTCAAGATGGAGGCTGTCAATGGCGAATCTGATGTCGCGGACTGCTCCTAGTCGTGTATCGTTGGAAGAAGTGCCGTCATCCAGAATGCTGATTGCTTCCGACCTGCATAATGCCCAGTCTTTGAAATGTCCGGCAAATTTATGGTTGCTCACCACTATGAACCTGTCCACGGTCCCGCTTGCGCTGATGTCATCCACGAGCCGGTCCATTATAGTCCTGTCACCCACTTTCAGAAGGGGTTTCGGAAAGTTCTCCGTGAGTGGATAGAGCCTTGTGGCGTATCCGGCGGCAAGGATGATGCACTTCATAATCTACCGGTCAATCCGTCCGAATTTTGGCAGACCATAGCCTTGTAGCTCCCGGCGAGATTGGGGAACAAGGCAAGGTACTCCGTTTTGACCTTTTCCAATACGGATTCTCTGTATGAAGGGTCAATCAGCGCCATACAGCAACCCTTGAATCCGGCTCCGCTGAAACGTCCGCCGTAGATGCCGTCGGTTGCGGTCATTATGTCATACATCGCCTTCAGTTCGGGTGAGCCGGTTTCCCAGTTATATATGGAGGAATGCCCGCTTTCGAAACAGAGACGCCCGTATTCTTCAATGTCCCCCCTCCTCCAGGCTTCCGCGCCCTTCTGTACCCGGTCGAATTCGCTGTACCAGTGTGTGGCGCGTTTGCGCCAGTTTTCCGGAAGGCGGTCCTTGTATCTCTCGAACACTTCGCGCGGAACTTCTCTCAAGTTGGTCTCGTCGAATTTGCCGTATTCCATCCCGGAGAAAGCCTTCAGGGCATAGGCGGCGCTGCGGGACTCGTCAATTCTCATATTGTACTTGCTTCCTACCAGATTGCGCTCCACTCCGCTGAAGAATACGGCAATCTCATAGGGCTTCATAAGAGGTGAAGCCGGGATGAGTTCATATTCGTCGGTGAGTGTATCCAGGTACAGCAGATGGTCCTTGCGGCAGTACATCTCGCAACTCTGGTCGAGTTTACCGCTGTTTACTCCCACATAGTCATTTTCGGCGCTTATAGAGAAACCTATAAGCTCGGCGGGAGTCGGACTGATGCCGTTGACGGAGCACAAGGCGTTGAGAAACACCAGTGTCACGGCGGCCGAAGAGGACAATCCGCCTATGGGCAAAGTCCCTTCAATCACTCCGCTGAGCCCTGTATGGACAGGGTATTTCCGGGAAAGTGCGAGGCAGGCTCCGCGAAGATAGTCCGCCCAGTCATTCTGTCTGGCTCCCGGTATCTGCGCCACGTGCCATTGGGCCCGTTTGTCAAATTGGAGTGAACACAATTCAATCACCCCATTATGTTTCGGGCTGTACGCAAGATAGATGCCTTTGTCCAGGGCCATACCGGTGACAGCCCCCAGATTCTTGTCGCTGTGGGCCCCTATGGGGCATACGCGGTAAGGGCAGAAAATCAGGGTATCAGGATCTTTTCTGTACAGGCCCTTGAAGTGTCGTTCGCATTGCATATCGGCAAATGTACTCAATTTCGAAAAAATAATCGCATATTTGTGAAACTGAATTTTCAATGACGTATGAAGAAACTGTTTACAGTGATTGTTCTGCTCGCGTCGGTGATTTTCTCCGCTCCGGCCCGGGAACTTTCCGACGGCGACGCTTTCGCCGATTTTACGGGGGTGGACATCAATTCAAAGCAGGTCAAGTTGTCTGACTATGCGGGTAAAGGGAAATATGTGCTTATGGAATTCTGCGCATCCTGGTGCGGACCCTGCCGGAAGACCATACCTTTTCTCAAGAAGATTTACGATGAATATTCCGGCAAGGGGCTGGTAATGGTCAGCGTGGATGCAAGCGAGAGGGACATAAGGGACGGCTTCACGGCCGCCGGAAGGGAAGGAATCGTATGGCACACGATATTCTCGAAAGAATCGACCCCCTGCGAACTGTATGACGTGCAGTATATCCCCCGTGCCGTTCTGATAGGTCCGGACGGGAAAATAGTCTCCACTGAAGTCAATATATACGGACTTCCCGCCGTGCTGGACGGCATATATGACAAGAAGTGAGACCGGTGAAGGACTGTTAAATCCTTTCGCGGACGTTGTAATGGTTGCGGCTGTCGCTGTTTCTTGAAATCATCTCACAGATGAAGCCTGCGAGGAACAGCATTACGCCGAGCACTACCGCAAGCAGCGCGAGGTAGAATACCGGCTGGTCGGTTACGGCTCTGTATGCCTTGCCGGAAGACTGTAGGGTGAGTTTCGCGGCAATTATCCATATGGTCATAATGAACCCCGCAAGAAACATAAAGATTCCGGTGTAACCGAAAAAATGCATCGGTTTCTTGCCGAAGGTGCTCAGGAACCATAGAGAAATGAGGTCAAGGAATCCGTTTATGAAACGCTCCACCCCGAACTTGCTTTTCCCGAACTTCCGCTTCATATGGTGTACGGGTTTTTCGGTGATTCTGTCGAATCCGGCATTCTTTGCCAGATACGGGATGTATCTGTGCATTTCACCATAGACTTCAATGTTCTCCACGACTTCTTTTCTGTAGGCTTTCAGCCCGCAATTCATGTCGTGGAGTCTTATGCCGGTGATATGGCGTGCCGTCCAGTTATAGAGTTTGGAAGGCAGATTCTTCGTCAACTTGTTGTCCTGACGGTTCTGTTTCCATCCGGATACTATGTCCCAGCCTTCGTCTCTGACCATCCTGTACATTTCGGGGATCTCATCCGGGGAGTCCTGGAGGTCGGCGTCCATAGTGAATATGACTTCCCCTTCTGCGGCGGCGAAACCGCAGTAAAGTGCCGCTGACTTGCCGTAATTGCGGCGGAAACGTATGGCGTGCAGATGGTCAGACGACTTTGCCAGATTCTTTATCGTATCCCAACTGCCATCGTTGCTTCCGTCATCCACTATTATGGTCTCGATGGACAAGGAGCAGGATTCGGCAACCCGGTCTATCCAGGCCGTCAGTTCGGGAAGGGATTCCCTTTCGTTGTATGCCGGTATGATTACGGAAATGTCTTTCATTGCGCGTCGCTTTCAAAAGGATTGTCTGAGACGGCCTTGTGTGAATAAATCGAAGAGAGGACCAGTCCCCACAGGAAACAGTATATGAGGTTGGAGAAGAACCCTATGAGAGGAAAATTGTCCTTGATGTTTTCAATCGCGTTCAGCGTGTTGGAATCAAGTGAGGAGGCTGACGAGAGGATGGTGTCGAATGCCGCCTCCATCGCTTCGGGCTGTATGTACAACGCGGATACCAGAAAATATGCGGAATACAGCAGAGCTGCCAGAATCGCGGTGGCCAGGCCGAATCTGAATGCGCCCGACCTTGTCACCCCTTCGTGCGCAGAGACGAACTTTCTGATGAAATATCCCGTGAGGAAGATGCATCCGAACAGCTTGGCCGCCCAGAGAATGACTTGGATTATTGCGGTGATGACGTTGAGCGCGACGGATTCGGAAGAGTGGGCTCCAATGAAACTTGTAATGAGTGAATACAGTACGGCAACGCCTCCGATAAACAGACCGGCGGTAGATGCGGCACTCCAGAGTTCTTTGTCCGAATAGGGTTTTTCCATAAGGCTGCAAGTTTACTTATATTGCAAAAGTAATAAAATTGTGCTGATAATGAAAGTCTGAAAAGGAACAATGGAACCGCATCAGGGATGCCGGCTTCCACTTCGTGACCGCTGCTTTGCGGAAAAAAACCGTGTTCCGGACCGGGCGTCTGCTCAATGAGCGGCGGTGGATTCTTTCCGGCTCGACAGCCACGCTTATCCATCCTGCGTATGAGAGATTCCTTGACATCAAGCGGTTGGCCAAAAACCGCAAGGCACGCAGGATACACAACAGCTTCTTAGAAGTCTGTGTTTCAAGACTTCCCAATAATTGCGAGCACGCTCTGTGTCAGGCTGGTCCGTTAAGATACCGCATATTTAACCATACGACAAACGAAACCCCGCAAATCAATGCGAGGTTTTTTGTGTTGTTTCATAAAGACATTGTCAAGAAATACGGCGAGAGGCATCATTCCTGAACTTATACATTCCAGTTTCGTGGCTTATTCTACCTAATGCAATCCATTTGTTATAGCCATTGTTTTGCGCCCATATTGTATATAACCGTTGAATCTGTGCCGGATA
>JAKSKB010000008.1 GCA_024401975.1 Bacteroidales bacterium
AATAGAAATTCCTGATTTTGAATTCCGCTATCATAATTGTTCAGTATTAAACGACGGCGCAAATATACAAGAAATTTTTAAATCGGCGATTTTATTCTTAATTTTAGCACAATTTTCACGAAAATTATATATAGACTCTGTCATTTTGTCATTCTTTTGCCCGTTGGCATCCAAATTGCCGATGTGAAAATGAGTCCTCGAATATAGAACCCTGCCACAAGGAGGCAGAGAGGATTCGATTCAATAATATGGAAGATAACATTATTCTTCAAGTTTGGAATAAGGGACAAGCCGTACCAGGATACGACAGTTCCAAGTATCGCAAGGATCAGTGTGGAGCCTGGATGAGATTCAACGAATATGGCAATCGCTCGTCAATCTACGGCTGGGAAATTGACCACATCACTCCGCAATCAAAAGGCGGCAGTGACGCATTATCGAATCTCCGTCCCTTGCAGTGGGAGAACAACATGGCAAAGTCTGATGGAAGGCTTAGTTGTGCGGTGACTTCAGAAGGAGACCATAACAAACGTCTCTAACAATTGCACTATTCCTTAAATGTCTACTTACGGCAATGAGAGAATCAAGTTGCGGTGTTCTAGCACTGCAACTTGATTTGTTATACCATCCTTCTTCGCCTCCCACTTGCAAGACCGCTGACGGCATGCCGCCTTCTTTTAGAGGTAGCAGACTTGATGCTATTGCGGAAAGTTGGCTGGAGCGACCTTCTATTGATACTGGTTCATACTCTTTTAACTCCCCTCCAGCCTCTGCAGATTCTTACTCATCTCCACTCTATCTGATTTCAGTTCCCCTGCATTTTGTAACCTTTGCTGCTGTTAAACCCAGTTCCTTAGGCAGCGTTCCTAATCAACGTATTTCGAGGAGTTACGCCTATCGGTCTCAATAAGAATAACCACCTCATCATACCTCACAATCCACCGTTGAAAACAGTTTCCGGCTGGAATGCTATCACAATCCGGCAATGAGAATTGAAGAAGGTTATCTGCTCTGAAACCCTTTTCTGGCTTGCGACAGAACTCATCAGAGACTAAACTGAATATCCGTAATAAAATGCGGTATTATCTACACGGGCCAGGCAGCCGGGATTGCTATTCCTTACTTGCTTTTCTCGCTGATTTTGTGTAACTTAGGCGTATAAACCTAAACACAAAACCAGCTATGAAAATCCTCATCGACGGTCACGGGGTGGACACTCCGGGCAAGCGCAGCCCCGACGGGAAGCTCCGCGAATACGCCTGGAACCGGCTGATTGCCTCCCGGATTGTCGCCGCCCTGACCGACCTCGGACACGATGCCCAACTCCTCGTACAGGAGCAGAAAGACATCTCCCTCTCCGAACGCTGCCGGCGTGTCAACAGCTGGTGTCTGCTCCACGGCAAGCAGAATGCATTCCTTGTCAGCATCCACGTGAACGCCTACGGAAACGGCTCAGAATGGACGCAACCGCACGGATGGAGCATTTATACTTCCAAAGGCAAGACAGCCGCAGACGCCCTCGCAACCTGCATCTTCGAAGCCGCAAGGAAATACCTTCCAAATATGCAGATGCGCACCGACAACTCCGACGGAGACCCTGATTTTGAGGAAGCATTTTATATCCTGCGTCACTCCCTCTGCCCCGCTGTATTATCAGAGAACGGCTTTATGACCAATTATCACAAGCGGAAGATTATCAAAAGCAGTTCCGACGGTGCCATTGGACATCAGCCGATTAGGATACCTTCTTTTTAGAACTGCTTTTGATAACAATACAGGTTTAACGGTCTCTATGCTAGGCTCCTGAGATACTCTTTCAACTTGCTGTTTTTCTCCCAACTCTTGACTTTTGGCTCGGTAATGCCCACTTCTGCGTAGGCTTTTTCCAACGCTTCACGTTTTTGCTTCGAGTCAGCACGCGCATATACCTCTGTGGTCTGCACGGATACATGGCCGAGGATATCTCTGATGTAGATGAGGTTTACGCCTGCCTGCAACAGATGCATTGCCCTCGTGTGCCGGAAGACATGCGGGCTTATTTTGTCCGGGATAATATCCGGGTGCAGCACCCTTGCCATAGCTGCGTATTTTTTGATGACATATGTTATGCCTGGTGTGGACAATTTTTCGCCCCATGTGTTTGAGAACAGCGGATTTCTGGACTTCTCATTATCATACAGACTGAACGCTTTCATATACTTGACAAGCAACTTCATAATGTCTTCATCAAGAGGAACGACACGGCACTTTGAGCCCTTGCCGACAAGATTGATGGCATAGGGTTTATCTCTTCTGATAGAAGACGGTGTAAGGTCAATCAGTTCCTGGACACGTGCTCCGCTGTTGTACAGCAAGGATAGCATTGTGAGGTTGCGAAGCCCTTGTCTGGATGAGGTGTCTATCTGCTCAAGGATACATTTTACCGCTTCCACGGACAGATAGTTCATGGGCTGTCCGGTGCCCTTTTTCATGGGAATGGAACATATTTGCTTCCATCGTCCCATCTGTTCAGGAAGCACGTACATCAGATACTGGCAGAAAGAGCGGATGGCTACACAACGCTGATTTCTTGTTGGAACGGAGCAATGCTTTTCCTCTTCAAGCCAGTTCAAGAAGTCAAGAAGCAGACTCTTATCCAGTAACTCAAAGGTAATGCGCTCGGGTTTTATCCCGCGACGTTCATCCAGATACTCAATGAGTTGGACAAAGGCATCCCGGTAAGCCCGGACCGTATGGGCGCTGACACCCCGTTCTTTGACAAGGTAGTTCTCAAAGAATGACTGTAGTACCGGCGCAAAGTCTTTAGTCGTTTTCATCACCAATAGTGTTTACGGTATTGCAGATAATTTCTTTTATAGGGCTGGTGACAATCTCGTCCAGTTTTATGATTTCCGGATACATGTTTTGCGTAAGCCGCAGGTAATGCTCGGTATCGGTTACGTGGATATGCCCCATGAAAGTGGACAATAATGGCAGACAGCAGTATGGATCTTTCCCTGCCCATACCATATTCACGAGGGAGTGTACGCATGCGGTGTGCCGCAGGTCGTGGACGCGCGGGCCATGATGTCCTCCTTGATATGGGATGCCGGCATCGCGCAATATGGAGTTGAAACGCTGCCATATTGCGCATGAGTGCTGGCTCCTCCGTCCTTGTGGCGAGGTAAAGAGAAAGCTGTCCGGATCAGCCACATGAGGAAGCGGCATTTTGTTCCTGTAATGGATGTACTGCTTTAGAACGGCCTCCATACTCTCATTTAAGGGTGCCAGCCGTTCATGTCCATTTTTCGTATGGTACAAAGTAATAACGTGGCGTTCAAAGTCAACGTCACGATTTCTTATGCTCACAGCCTCGCCGACACGCATTCCGGTACTGTACAGAAGGCGAAGAAGCGCAGGCATGATGATGGCCAGATTTCGAACCGTATGCCGTCTGTCTCGCCATTCATCACATGCCTTGAAGATTTTTTCCATCTCTTCAGCCGTGAACACATATGGGACAAAGTCACTTTCATGGAACTTCGGCAATCTGGGAATGTAGCAAGGATGCCCCATTTCGGTCAAATACTTGATGAAAGACACAACAACCGTCGAGTATTCATATTTTGTAGAGTCACGATGGCCATTCAGCCATTCCGTCCAACCATGATAGGCTGTTTCGGTGATAAAGTCTTTATCATATCCACTCCTGGTCAAGTATCTGTCAAACTGCATTAATGGGAAGGCATGTCTATAGCAGTTGAACCCCTTGGTGGCGTACTCTTTCATGTACGCATGCATGTATGGCGCAAGAGCGCTGTTGAACACAATCTCATTCATAGAACACTCCTCCTTTCTGCGTATAGTAAGAGTCATCAACAGGAGGAACGGGAAGCGAGCATTCCAACAACCCAGTGATATTCACGGTGAGATAGATCATCGTTGTGTCCGTCGATGAGTGTCCCAGCGATTCGGATATAACCGGGAGTTCGGTCCCGTTATTCATCATAGAGGTGGCAAGGCTATGCCTTAGAGAGTGTGTCCCCATATGCCGGTTGGCTGCGTATATGCCAGATTTCTCGATGCAATCGTGGATTACCTTCTGCATAGAACAGTTCTCAAGGGGGCGTATCGGGTGCACTGCTGTCAGGAATACGAATTTTGATTCCACCTTTGGACGACCATTCATAACATAGTCAATAATGGCATCACCCACGTCTGACAGCAACGGAAGAATGATTTCCTTCTTCGTTTTGTACTGCTGCAGCGTGATAATATTCTTGTCCCAGTCCAGAGCAGAAAAGACCAGTAACCGTATGTCCGATATCCTCAGCCCCAGTCTGGAAGCCAGAAGTATCATCGCATAATTGCGCTTTCCCACAGCACTTGTCCTGTCAATGGCCAGTTCTATTTTTCTGACTTCGTCCGGTGTATAATAAGAGATCATCTTGCTATTACGGACCTTCTTTATCCTGCGGAGGGCATCTCCAATGTTTGATGCAATCATCTTATTCTCATAGAGATGGTCAAGGAACAACCTGATGTGGTCAATTGTGGTTGCCCTTTGGGACTGTATCCGATCCACATAGTTTATGACTTCATCTCTTTTCAGCGTCGCAAGGACTATTCCCCTTATGGACATCTCCTTGCAGAATTTGCTGAGAATGATTTCATACTCGCGTATCGTGGCAGGATTGCGGCGGATTTCGCGTAGACTTTCCACGAACAGTTTTGCTTCCTGACCAATATCGCCAGGGAAGTCGTATTCCGGATGCCACGAACGCCCTTTATTGTATGGCTCTCCGTTCAATACTTTATTCACGAAGCGGACGGCTCGTATCCCCGCCTGTTTATAACTTCCGCTCAGTTCAAAGTCATTCTTAAGGCTTGTACAATAACGTTCTCCCACCTCCTCGGTGTAGAAATTAATCTTGTTGTCTTCCATGAAGATCACAAGAGTGCGGACTGAACGCAGGTATGTCGCTATTGTCGCATCGTACATCCCGTACGATTCGAAGGTGCTTCGACAGCACTGCATCAAGTCCTCTCGCTTGATTGTTTTGTCTGACATAATTCGGTAATGTTAAGGGTTTCAGCAATATCGCTGTCCCGGAATATACCGATTATTATCATCAAATGTTATCGAAAGTGTGGTTGTTACTCAGGTGGTTACGAAGATAAAACAGAATTTCTTTTGATAATCTGCCGCTTGTGATAATTGGTCATAAAGCCGTTCTCTGATAGGACAGCGGGGCAGAGGGAGTGACGCAGGATGTAAAATGCTTCCTCGAAATCCGGGTCTCCGTCTGAATTGTCGGTGCGCATCTGAATATCGGGAAGGTATTTCTTCGCGGCTTCAAATATGCAGGTTGCGAGGGCATCTGCGGCCGTCTTGCCTTTGGAAGTATAGATGCTCCATCCGTGCGGCTGAGTCCATTCTGAGCCATTTCCGTAGGCGTTGACGTGGATGCTGACAAGGATTGCATTCTGCTTGCCGTGGAGCAGACACCAGCTGTTGACACGCCGGCAGCGCTCCTTGAGGGAGATATCGTCATCCTCGGGAACGAGAAGTTCGGCATCATAGCCTCGGTCCTGAAGATCCAGGACTATTCGTCTTGCGATTTCGCGGTTGAAGAAGGCTTCACGGAGCTGCCCGTCCGGGGAACGTTTGCCGGCAGTGAACTGACCGTGGCCATTGTCGATGAAGATTTTCATTAAACTGCGGTGTTAGTGCAGCTCTCTGATTCCAGCATAAATATACAAACAATTTCTTTTGCAAGTCAAGGTTAAATAAAGGATTATCCTCCGAACGATTTCAGTATCACGCAAATTCACTATCTTTGCAAGTCAGAAGGATGAAACTTGACATAAATTGGCCACAACAGGCCAATATTCGTGCAACAAAGCAACTTTATAAATTTATGCTTGTTATGAGGTTTGTTTTTGATTTTTCGACAAAAACTGTTGCATATCTGTTGCACGGGAGCCTTTCAAGTTTCACCAATTCGCTGACAATACGAAAGTTATGGCGGATTCTAATTTCATAGACTACGTAAAGATATTTTGCGCCTCTGGGCACGGGGGTGCGGGATCTGCGCATCTGCACCGGGCCAAGTATATCCCGAAGGGAGGACCTGACGGGGGCGATGGAGGCAGGGGAGGTCATATCATATTGAAGGCCAACCCGCAGTTCTGGACGCTCATCCACTTGAAGTATCGCAAGCACGTGAAGGCGGATGATGGGGAGAAAGGCGGTTCGTCGCTTCGCAAAGGAGCCAACGGGGCCGACGTAGTGCTTGAAGTCCCTGTCGGCACTGTGGTGAAAGA
Organism: Bacteroidales bacterium; assembly: GCA_024401975.1. Taxonomy (GTDB): domain Bacteria; phylum Bacteroidota; class Bacteroidia; order Bacteroidales; family UBA932; genus Cryptobacteroides. Next base: position 6,307 of record JAKSKB010000008.1, read on the forward strand.
TGCCGGGACAGGTGAAACCATCTTCGAGATGATGGAAGAAGGGCAGGAGAGAATCCTGTGCAAAGGCGGCAGAGGAGGTCTGGGCAACAACAATTTCAAGTCTTCGACGATGCAGACGCCGCGCTTCGCCCAGCCGGGGGAGGAGGGGGAGGAAGGGTGGTTCATACTGGAACTCAAACTGTTGGCCGACGTGGGGCTTGTGGGATTCCCGAATGCGGGCAAATCCACACTCCTTTCCACAATCACTTCCGCCAGGCCCAAAATCGCCGATTATGCGTTCACTACTCTCGAACCTAATCTCGGCATAGTCAGATACTATGATGACCAGTCATTCGTGATGGCCGACATTCCCGGCATCATCGAAGGGGCGCACGAGGGCAAGGGAATCGGAATCAGATTTCTCCGCCACATAGAACGCAATTCGGTCCTTCTCTTTATGATTGCCGCCGATGGGGATGGCAGTGGCGTCAAGGACGGATATGAGACCCTGCTGAACGAACTCAGGGAATACAATCCCGAACTGCTTGTCAAGGAAAGGGTGCTCGCAGTCACCAAATGTGATATGATAGACCCCGACATAGAGAGAATGATAAAGTCCACTCTTCCGAAGGGAATACCTGCCGTATTCATATCATCATTCACCGGGGAGGGACTTGACCGGCTTAAAGATTTATTATGGAAGGCCTTGCACAAATAGACAAACAGATTACCCTCGCCATCAACTCCATCCACACACCGTTTATGGACGGTGTCTGGACTTTTTTTTCCGACAAGGAGGTTTGGTTCCCGCTGTATGCCGCGGTAGCTGTGATGCTTTTCGTCCGGATGGGATGGAAAAAGGGCGCGGTTGCACTTATCGGGATAATCCTCACCATCGTGGCCTGTGACCAGACGGGCAATCTCTTCAAATATTCGTTCGAGCGTCTGCGTCCCTGCCACGACGGATGGATGCTTGAAAACGGCTTGCGCGTCCTTGAAGACAGGTGGGGACTTTACGGCTTTTTCTCGGCGCACGCGGCAAATGCATTCGGGTTTGCCGTCAGTTCGTCCATGGCCTTCGACGGCAGGAACGGGAAAGCCCGCCGCGCATACGGCATAGCGGTCATAGTATGGGCCTCCCTGGTAGGTGCGAGCCGCATTTTCGTAGGGAAACACTTCTTTGGAGACGTGCTGGTCGGAGCCGCATTCGGCATATTGTTCGGAATGCTGGCCGGACAACTTATCCGCTTTATCTATAGATATACAGGACCTGCCCGACCCTGATCATATCACTGCGCAGGTGGTTCCACTTCTTCAACTGGGCTACGGAGCAATGGTAGCGCAGAGCGATTTTTCCCAGATTGTCACCGCTCCGCACTTTGTAGCAGACGGAATTCCCGTTGCCTCCTTCACTGATGTTCTTCATTATCTTCGGACTTATCAGTGAATCGGCTTTGTGGGTGTACAGGGTGTCCTGCACGCTCAGGAACTTTCCGGTATAGTTGTAGGGGAGTCTCAGGATGCAGGCTCTGTCTTTCCCGGGGATGATGTCGTGGGTGTATTGCGGGTTGAGTTCCTTTATCAGTTCCACGGGTACCCCCACCATCTCTCCCACCTGCTTGAAATGGAGGTTTTTCTGAATCAGGAACGTGTCCACCTGAATCGGCAGCGGAGACGCTCCGGGCTCTATCCCGTGCGCCGTGTGATATACCATCGCATACATCGCTCCGACGAATGCGGGCACATATCCGCGCGTCTCTCTCGGAAGATAGGGATATATGTCCCAGAATTTCATCGAGCCTCCGGCGCGTCGTATGGCCTTGCTGACGTTGCCTGCGCCGCAATTGTATGACGAGATGGCAAGAACCCAGTCTCCGAACACGTTGTATGCATCCTTGAGGTATCTCGCCGCGGCATCGGCGGACTTGACCACGTCCAGTCTTTCGTCCATAAATGAATTGATGTTAAGCCCGTAGCGCCTGGCGGTCGTGTACATGAACTGCCAGATGCCTCTCGCCCCCGCTCTGGAGCGGGCCGTCGGGACCAGTGCGGACTCTATGACAGACATATACTTGAGTTCCAGCGGCATATCGTACTTGTCCAGAATTTCCTCGAAGAGGGGAAAGTAGTATGCACTCTGTGCAAGCATCACTGACATCTTTTCGTCCATCTTTTCAGAGTAGAGAATCATATATCTCCTCACCGTTTCGTTGAAAGGGATGGTGATGAACGAATTTATCTTTTCGAGCCGTGCAATCAGCACGGAATCGGGAGTGTCGGCGGTAAGGATAACCCCTGCGGTGTCCGGCAGTTGCGCGAAAGTGTCCACGGGCACCGGCCGGGTCTTGTACCATACGGACAGGAGGCTGTCGATGGTGGCCTGTGAATCGGCCGCTTCCTCCTCGCCGGCTGACTCACAGATTCCGGTGCTGTCCACCGGAAAATCCGTCTCTGCAATCTGGGCGCCGAGCGGCAGGCACAGGAGGCAGATAATCGATATTGCAAGCGTTCTCCTCATAATCAAATCATTCTTTTAGAACGTCAGTCCCATCCTCAACCCCAGACCGGTCGAAGGGTGCAGGGCGAATTGGGTGTCCGGTACAATCACGGTCGGAGAGACGTTCAGGGATATGTCATCATTGACATCGAAATCCTGCATGAATGCGAATACGTTCGCATCTATTATCTGAAGCACATATACTGCGGCCGTGACAAGAATGGCATAGTCGCGATACCGTCTGTAATTGTCCCGGTAGTACTTCGAATTGCTGTCCTGGCTTTCGATGTATCTGTCGTGATAGCGGACGTACTGACGGTTGAAATATGTGGTGAAATAGACACCGGTCCCTATCGCTCCGACATATATGGGGACCTTCCAGGCTTCTCCGTTATATATCTGTCCCAGTCCCGGACACAACAGGGAAAATACCGTGGACCTCGCAGGCAACGGCTTTATGTCGCTCTTGTAGCAAATGGCACCGTCCATCAGAGTGGCCCAATAGATGGCCCCCGCTCCTATGAACATTCCGGTACTGATATCCTTGAACTTCCGGTTCCCACCGCTTCCGCCCTCACCGAGAGTGTTCTTGTAGGCGACGTTGAAGCCGATGCCGCAACCGAGCGTGGTTGCGAGTCCGCCGTAGATGACAGGCAGTTTCCACATCTTCCTCTCATATATCTGCATACCGCCTATTATGAAGGTGGAGCCTATCGTGGCGCTTCCCAGAGTGATTTCCTGTTTGTGGGAAAGACCCGCGAAATATTCCTTTATGGAAAAGATTTTGGTCGTGTCCTGCTTGTCCGTGCCGTAATCCTGCACTTTTTCCTCGCGGAATTGCGCATACGCTCCAGGAGCCGTGACTGCAAGCGCCACGGCAAGGAACAATATATGCGACAATCCGGGCCTCATTTCAGGACCGTGCTCTCGATAGCTTTAAGCAGATTGCGCATCTCATCATCAGAAGTGAAACGGAGCGTGATGCTTCCTTTGCCGGCCTTGTTCCTTTTAAGTGAAATCTTGTCTCCGAAAAAGCGACCCAGAAATTCCAGCACCTTGTAATATTCTTCCGGAAGGTCTTCGTCCGATTTGTCCGAATATTCCCGTTCCCTGTCGGAAAGACATTTGCGTATCTTGTCTTCCAACTGCCGCACGGAGATGCCGTTGCGCACCACGAGGTCGCACAACTGCTCCTGTACCGCAGTGTCATCCACTCCGAGTATGGCCTTGGCGTGTCCGACGCTGACAAGCCCTACTTTCAGGTCGTGTTGCACCTTTGCCGGCAGTTTGAGAAGGCGGAGATAATTGGTCACTGACGCCCGCTTCTTGCCTATCCGGTCAGCCATTTGCTCCTGCGTCAGATTACATTCGTCAATCAGCCGCTGATAGCTGAGGGCCACTTCGATGGGGTCAAGATCCTCCCGCTGGATGTTCTCCACTATGGCCATCTCCAGCATTCCCCTGTCATCGGTGTCGCGGACATAGGCTGGAATCATCGTAAATCCCGCTATCCTGCTCGCGCGGAATCTTCTTTCCCCGCTGATTATCTGGTACTTGCCGTTCGATATCTTACGGACAGTCACCGGCTGGATGAGCCCCAGCGTGCGTATGGACTCGGCGAGCTCGTCAAGAGATTCGGGGTTGAAATTCTTTCTCGGCTGGAACGGGTTGGGCTCTATCATATCGATGGGTATGCGGAGCACGTCCGCACCCGGTTTCACAGTGTCGGAACTCCCTGCTATCTGCTTGTTCACGTAACCTACCGGTTTGCGGAGGGTGTCGGTCGGAACTTCTTCTCCCAGAATGGAACCGAGGCCTCTTCCCAGACCTCTTGTTGTTTGGACTGCCATAGTTTGTGTCAATGTTGGTTCTTGGCGAGGATTTCGCGGGCGAGACTCAGATAATTCGCCGCTCCGGTGCACATAGCATCGTGGAGTATTATCGGTTTGCCGTATGAGGGAGCCTCGCTGAGGCGTATGTTGCGCTGTATGATGGTCTTGAACACCATCTCCTTGAAATGTCCCTGAAGTTCGGCGAGCACCTGCGAGTGCACCTTCGTGCGGCCGTCGAACATAGTTACTACAAAACCCTCTATCTCCAGCTCCGGGTTGAGGCTGCCGCGTATGATTCTGATGGTCTGCATCAGTTTTCCGAGCCCTTCGAGGGCGAAGAACTCCGGCTGGACAGGTATCATAACCGAATCGGCGGCCACCATACAGTTCACCGTCATTATTCCCAGTGACGGAGAACAGTCGATGATGACGAAATCGTAGTTGGCGGCCACGGGGGCCAGGGCGTTCTTGAGGACGGATTCGCGGTTGTCCACATCTTTCATCTCCAGTTCTATTCCGACCAGATTGATGTGTGACGGGATGAGGTGGAGATTTTCTATTTCCGTCTGGACAAGGACGTCTTCGACGGAGATGCCGCCGCTCATAAGTTCGTAGAGCGTCCGCTTCTGCTCGTCATCCGGAAGAAAATTGAGCCCGGACGTAGTGTTCGCTTGCGGGTCCGCATCTATGATGAGCACCTTCTTCTCGAGAACGGCGAGGGACGCCGCGAGGTTGATGGCGGTGGTGGTTTTTCCGACTCCGCCCTTCTGATTCGCTATCGCTATGATTTTCCCCATAACACCAATTGATGGTTTCAAAAAGACAAATTTAACAAAAAAAATGTTAAATTTGCTACGCTAAAAACCTATTGAATGCCGACAATAAAACCTGACTGGTACAGCATAGTCAATCCCCACGCGGGGTCAGGAAAGACAATGCACGAATGGCATACGGCAGAGAAACAGCTTACCAGACATAAAGTTCCGTACAAGACAACACTTACCAATTATAAATTTCACGCGACACTGCTCGCTTATGAGGCCGCGAGTCACGGATACCGGAAATTCCTTACCGTAGGAGGCGACGGCTCGGTGCACGAAGTTTTCTCCGGCATAATGAAATACTGTGATGAGACGGGCGTTGCGCCCGAGGATTTCACCCTTGCCGTCATACCCATAGGTTCCGGCAACGATTGGATAAAAACCAACCATATCCCTCACGATACGGCAAAGGTAGTAAGACTAATTGCGGAGGAGTCCTTCGGGATGATGGACGTGGTCAGTGTGGAAACTTCCGAAGGGCGCTGCCATATGGCGAATGTCGGAGGAACCGGATTTGACGCGCACGTATGCAAGATTGTTAATACCCTCAAGGAGCGTGGCAACCGCAGCGCAAGAATTTATGTCACGGCGCTGATGCGCACCATTTTCACGATGCGGAAATCCAATATCTCCGTCAAGGCGGACGGCGTGACCGTGTTCGAAGGTGCGTCTTATTCGCTCGCCATCGGAAACGGTCCTTACAGCGGAGGCGGGATGAAGCAAGTGCCTCTGGCCGACAACAATGACGGGCTGATAGACTATATGGTTGTGCGAAGGGTGCCTTTGCTCAAACTGTTGGGTGAAATCAAGCACCTTTTCGACGGAACCGTCAATGAATCGGATATCGTCGTGCACGGACAGTGCCGTCAACTCGAAGTGACAGGCGATGATATAGTGGAAATCGACGGGGAAGTAAAAGGAAACCTGCCGCTGAAAGTTTCGGCGGCAGGCTCCAAAATCAGAATTCTCAAGAGGAAGTCGTCTTCTAAATCATAAGAGCTCCCACGAGTCCGAGAATCGCATAGAATTCAGGGAGAGCGGCGTAGATGAGGGTGTTGGTCATAACGTTGTGCCCCTGTGACACACCCACGATACCGTTCGCGCATACCTGTCCCTGACGAATGGCAGAAATCATGCAGACGAGTCCTACGCAGAGACCCACTCCGAATACGAGAAGTCCGTTTGTGGGGTCTGCCTTGATTTTGCTGAGCATCATGAAGAAGGCTACGAAACCGTAGATTCCCTGAGTGGCGGGAAGCGCTGAAAGTACCATGTAACTTCCCGAGCTTTCGGGCTTTTTCTTCAATGCGCCTTCAGCTGCGTTTCCGGCGATAGTGGTGCCGATGCTGCTGCCTATTCCCGCAAGACTCAGTACGAGTCCGAGCCCGAGATAACCTAGAATTGTGTTAAGCATAATTATATGAAATTTAAGATTGTTTGTTAGTCAAAGGATTATAATTGCGCCCGGAGCCTTCGTATCCGGAGTTCTTGAAGAACTCAAGGAAATTGAGCCTCAGCGGATGAACGAAAGCGCCAAGTACGGCCATCGCTATATTGAGAGTGTGCCCGACAGCGACTATCAGTATGAAAGGAATCCAGCCGAGTCCCCCGTCTCCCAAAGCCATTCCGCCGAGATTGTTGAATGCGAGTCCGAGCATCGAGCCGGCAAGTCCGAGGGCATAGAGTCTCAGGTAGCTCAGCACATCCCCCAGTATTCCGGTGACGGTGTTGTAGGTCTCCCAAAGTCCCGAACCGATATTCTTGAGAGGGTTGCGGTGGATGTCGTTCAATATGAAAATGCCTACGGCAGACACCGCGCCGAGTATGCACAACACCGTCTTCACGGTACCGCTGTCAATTACTCCGGCCAGGCACAGCGCACCGGTGACCACTCCTCCGGTAATGAACAGCGTCCATCCCACTGTCCCGAGACTTTCGAGGAATCCCTTGTTCTTCAAGGCGCAAACCGTTCTGACGACCATCGCCAGGCAGAGATGTATGATACCTATGACGAGCGCGAGTATCATAGTGCCGTCGTATCCGGCGATTTTGGATGGAACCATACAGTTCTTCACGCATTCCGGAATCCAACTCCACCCGGCAATGTCAACCGAGAAGAAAGTGTGGAAAAGCGTGCCCACTACAAAGGTCCCCGCCCCGAGTGCCGTTACCAGAGGGGCCAGTTTAGAAAAAGACCTTACCTTCTTCAGAAGCGCTCCTGCGATGATGAGGATGAGGCCGTAGCCCGCATCGCCCATACACATCGCGAAGAACAGCAGGAAAAATACCGAGATGAAGGGAGTGGGGTCGAATTCGGTGTAGGAAGGCCTCCCGTACATATCGGTCAGCACCTCGAACATACTCACGAACTTGTTGTTCTTCAATTTGATGGGAGGTCTGTCCCCGGCTCCGGCGGCTTCCGTCACATAGAAGACACCCATCCTGTCCAGTTCCGATTTCAGGTTCTCATCCTCGGATGAAGGGGCGAACCCTTCCATCACGTCAATTCTTTCTTCCGACGCTTTCTCCGCGCTGACGTTGGCCAGATACCGGTCAAGATCGGCAAGAGCATTCCTGTATTCATCCTCCAGCGTGCCAATCCCGGCCCGTTCCACCTCGAGTTCTTTTTCCCTCACGTGAAGAGCAAGTTCCGCCTCTTTTACGGCCTCCTTCGCTTCCATCGTCGAAGAAGCCGGCATCTGGAGAGCCACGAGCGGAATATCCGGCACCGTATCGGGCGTATACGCTATCACGAAATACCGGTTCCCCTCCGATTCGCCAACCACGGTAAGAGCATAAGCGCTCTCCCAGGCGGGATCGAATCTTTTTATGGGGCAGCGGTAGAAAGAGAGCAGGACACCCTTTTCTGCAAGGTCCGAGACAGTGGAAGGCTCATAGATGCCCCACGGGAGCAAGGTCTTCAGCATATTCTCGGCATCTTGCAGATTCTTGTGTGCCGCATCAAAATCCTCATCGCCGATGCAGACTCCGCTGCGGAGAAAATCGATTCTTTTCCGCATCTGCCCGCACTCCTCGAAACGTCTCCGGGACTCGTCATCGACGGGCTTCTCCGAACGGGTGATGTCCATCACGCCCAATCTCTGGAGTTCGGAGAGGAATGCGTCGGTACGGCTGCTCTGAAGGATGAACGAGTATTTTGTCATCTTCTCTATCATAGGCCTTCCTCCTCTTCCGCCGCGTGGCGGCTCTTCACTATCTTGGAAGAAGCCTTGGAAAGATTCTCTTCGTCTTCCATATAGCGTTTGATTTTCCTTATGGCCTCCTGATATCCCGGAATCTGCACCTTTTCATAGAGGTTGACCTTCTGCGTGGTCTTCTTCCTTTGGAAATCGAGGGTTTTCCTCCGGTATTCCATAAGCTCCGATTCTATGCCAAGTCTGGTCAGTTCCTCGAGAATGTGCACTCCGTCCGCATACCAGGCCGGTTTCGCGAATGTGTTGAACGGTCTGATGTCGTATGTTATTTCCTTCAACTGGGGGATTCGGATTCCCGCGATTTTCACGGTCTCCAGTTCCACGTCCCTGATGGAGATAAGACCCGGTTCAAATTCATTCCACAGCGCGGCCAGGCTGTCATATCCGGCCATTCCCTTTTCAAGTTCGTCGCGGAGCCTTTCGGCTTCCTTCTTCGCCGCCAGAACGCTCAGGCGCAACGCCGACTCCTTGTTCTTCAAGGTCGGGAGCGCCTTCTGGCGCATCTTGAGCTGCTTGCCAAGATTGCCCAGCGAAGTTTTGTTGTATTGGAACTTTATAGCCATTACCGTTCAGGCCAATATTTATCTGTCAATGCCTGCTTGATACCTGTCTCCGCCTTGCTGAAATGCTTCGCGAAAAGTTTCCAGGCGGTATCGAGCATATCATCTATCTTGATGTTTACGTCAATGGACAGGAGATTGACGGCGTAGTCCTTCGCGTACTCGAGGCAGCGTAGGTCGTAGTCCGAGAGGTCGAAGCCGTTTTCGAGTTTCGTTTTCGCATTCTGCGCATCTGCGTAGAGACGCACCGACGCATTCATTACCTGTGAATGGTCCTCCCTGGTCTTCTTTCCCTGCACGAGCTGTTTCAGACGGCTCAGCGACCTGAACGGGTCGATGATGACCTTTCCCGTGTCGGAATCCGCGCGAAGGAACAACTGTCCTTCCGTAATGTAACCCGTGTTGTCGGGAATGGCGTGGGTGATGTCCCCGTCATTGAGCGTGGTGACGGCTATGATGGTGATGGATCCGCCGGCAGGCAGTTGTACGGCTTTCTCGTAAATCTTCGCCAAATCCGAATACAGTGAACCCGGCATCGAATCCTTGGAAGGTATCTGGTCCATTCTGTTCGATACGATGCTCAATGCATCGGCGTAGAGAGTCATATCGGTCAGGAGCACCAGGACCTTCTCGTTCCTATCCACCGCAAAATACTCGGCGGCGGCCAGCGCCATATCGGGTATGAGAAGTCTCTCCACCGGAGGGTCCTCGGTCGTATTGACGAACGACACTATCCTGTCGAGAGCTCCGGCCCCTTCGAATGCGTGCCTGAAAAACAGGTAGTCGTCATTCGAAAGCCCCATTCCTCCGAGGACAATCTTGTCCACGTCCGCGCGCATAGCCACGTCGGCCATCACTTGATTGTAAGGCTGGTCCGGGTCGGCGAAGAAAGGTATCTTCTGACCGGACACGAGGGTGTTGTTGAGGTCTATCCCCGCGATGCCGGTAGGAATCAGTTCCGACGGCTGGCGTCTCTTGTACGGATTGACAGACGGCCCGCCTATCTGACGTTCCTCTCCGTCTATTTCCGGACCTCCGTCGATAGGTTCACCATAGGCGTTGAAAAAACGTCCGGCAAGTTGTTCCCCCACCTTGAGTGTAGGAGGAGCTCCGAGGAAAGTCACTTCCGCATTTGTGGGTACGCCTTCCGTACCCGCGAATACCTGCAGCGTGACGATGTCCCCACGGGTCTTTACCACCTGTGCGAGACGGCCGCCCACCACGGCAAGTTCTTCGTTAGACACGTCAGATGCACGTAGCGACACAGTCGCCTTCGTGATCGATTCGAGTTTCGTGTAGATTTTACGGTATGCCTTAGTTGCCATTTTGCTGAAGAAGTGTATTAAGGTCCTTGCGGTATTTGTCGAAATCTTCGCCTTCGAACTCACAGTAGTTCATCTGGCGTAAGGTGTTTATCATTTCCTTGAAATATGTGCGGCAGTCCTCATAACTGTCGAAATCAAACTTTCTGTCGCAGATGTCCAGAAGCAGGTCGAGCATATATTTCTGCCTGGCGAAAGGGCAGGTGGCATCGACTTTGTCGAACGCATCCTGCTGAAGGAAGGCGAAATCTATCAGTTCCGACTTCCAGAATGAGATGTGGTAACCGATGGGAACGCCGTCGTCGCCGAGGATGTTGATCTGGTCATTGGCTTCCTTTCCGCGTCTGACGAGATTCTTCGCGGTGAGCACTTTCTCAACCCAGCCGTTTTCCACGTTAGCCTCGAGATACTCCTTGATTTCAGGATACTCCAGATACTTCGAGTACGAGTCCACCGGGTTGATGGCCGGATAGCGCTTCTGGTCGGCACGGTTCTGCTCCAGGGCATAGAAGCAGCGTGCCGCCTTCTTGGTGGATTCGGTTACCGGTTCCTTGAGGTTTCCTCCGGCAGGGGAGACAGTGCCTATGAACGTCACGGAGCCAGTCTTCCCGTTGTTCAGCACAACCATTCCGGCTCTCGCATAGAAATTGGAGATGATGGCGGAAAGGTCGACAGGGAATGCATCGGCACCCGGAAGTTCCTCCATACGGTTGCTCATTTCACGCAGCGCCTGCGCCCATCTCGAAGTGGAATCGGCGAGAAGCAGACATCTCAGCCCCATCGCCCTGTAATACTCGCAGATGGTCATCGCCAGATACACCGAGGCCTCGCGTGCGGCCACAGGCATATTGGAAGTGTTGCAGATGATGGTGGTCCTCTCCATCAGTTTCCTTCCGGAGCGGGGGTCCACCAGTTCGGGGAACTCAGTAAAAATCTCGACTACTTCGTTGGCTCGTTCGCCGCAGGCCGCCATCACGATTATGTCAGCTTCACCCTGTTTGGCGATTGCGTGCTGCAGTACGGTCTTGCCGCATCCGAAAGGTCCCGGGATGAATCCGGTACCGCCCTCCGCAATGGGATTGAAACTGTCTATGACCCTGACGCCCGTTTCCATTATCTTCTGCGGCCTCGGTTTCTCCAGATAACTCTTAATGGCAATCTTTACAGGCCATTTCTGCACCATTGTCACGTCGATGTCCTCACCGTGAGCGTCAGTAAGCACGGCTATCACCGTGTCCACGTTGTACGCGCCGGCTTCCTTCACCGATTTGACAGTGTATTCTCCGGTAAAAGAGAACGGTACCATAATCTTGTGGGGGAGCCATCCTTCCATCACCTCTCCGAGCCAGTCGGCCGCGACGACTTTGTTGCCGGCCTTGGCGAGAGGTTTGAATTCCCAGAGTCTGTTTCTGTCAAGCGGTTCGGTCCTCTCGCCTCTCCTGAGGAAAATGTCTTCCATCGTGGCGAGGTTGTTTTCGAGACCGTCATAGATGCTTGAGAGCAGTCCCGGGCCGAGTTCGGCTTCATTCATTCTGCCGAGGAAACTTGCCCTGTCCCCGTTCTTGAGGCCGCGGGTGCTTTCAAACACTTGCACGAATGCCTTGTCCCCGTTCACCTTGATGACTTCCGCGAGAAGTCCGGTGTCGCCGAGGTAGACGTAACACAGTTCGTTTTCCGCGACAGGACCGTCCGTCTGTATCGTCACGAGGTTTGAGACGATTCCAATAACCTTTCCTGTACTGTTCATATCATTCGATGTTGTTTATTTCTCTTTTTCAATGCTTTCGACGCCTTTGAAAGTGCCGCGCACTTCTTCCACGATGCGGCGGAACATCTCCCGGCCCGCCGCCTCATCCAGTTTCATCCACCGGTCGGCTATTTTCAGCCTCGCGACGAATGAAAGCACGGTCTCCATATCGAAATAATCGAATATGGCCAGTTCGACCGCCTTGTCCCACATCAAGGCATCCAGAGCCTTTTCGCGGGCGAGTATGTCTTCCAGACCGAGTACTTTCTCCAGTTCGGCGGCTTCGTCGAATTCAATCGGGTCTCCGTCTTCTTCCGTGCGGACTACGTCATTTCCGTCGGGACGTCCGAACGCTCTGTTAAGGAATTCGGCTTTGGCGTTTCTGACGCAGAGATCGAACGTGAAATATCCGCGGACGAACCTGTTTCCGTGCGACAGAGCCTTGCGATAGAACCCCGCATCCAGATTGTCCGCTTCGAATCCGCTCAAAAAGAAATCAAGAGTCTTCAGGTCTTTTTCGGAGAGTTGCTCCCTGATTTCTTCCAGCACCTGTTCTGCGTCAGGGCCGCATCCCGCGCGGAAATCCCCGCACAGGACAGGAAGGCTGGCAATAATGTAGGCGTAATTGTTCATCAGCCGAAAAGAATCTTCCTTGTTACCGGTCTCAGATGCTCGGAAATCAGGTTGTCGAAAGTTTCGTCAGTCATACTGATAAAATATCCTCCGTCCCTGGGTCCGATAGTGAATCCTCCTTCAATCTTCTTGCTGAAGGAAGCGGATACGACACCTTCGGGCAATTCGTTCTTTACGAAACCCTCCAGACCTGACTTGAGTTTTTCGGGAAGCACGAGCTCGAGTTCCCTGGCTCCGTCGGAAGTGAAGCCTGCAGCTACCGCCCGAATCATTTCCTTGAGGAAATCCGTCCCGGAAAGGGTCTCTTTCACCTTCCCTTCCACAGCCGATGCGATGACGAGATTTTCCACATCCTTGCGGATTGACTGCAGGGTCTGAGCCGCTGCCATACGGATGTCTCTTTCCGCCTTGGATTTTATCTCGTCCGCTTCCTTGCGGGCTTCTTCAAGTATCCGTCCGGCTTCTTCCCGGGCGGCGTTGCGGATGGCATTCCCCTCTTCCCTGGCGTTGGCCAGAATAAGGTCGCCTTCCTCCTTCCCTTTGGCAAGCCCCTCTTCGTAGAGACGCTTCGTGAGTTCTTGCAGTTTGTTGTCCATATCGAGTCGTTTATGTCATTCACTTATGGGAATCACCTGAGTCCTTTCCGCATTGGTGACGGACCTGATTCCGGTGACTATTTTCTTCTCCATTCCCCTCCACGGGAGGGCCCCCCTGTATTCCTTATATTCCAGTTCCACGAATTTGCCGCTGCAACCCATCAGGGAATCGGCCACAGCCTTGTCTACGACCGAGAAATTGAATTCGTTGGAATGTATGCCGCCGGTGTTGCCGCCGCTCTTGAATCCGGACTGTATGATTCTCCCTTCATAGGTTTTCCAGAGCCATCCCTTGAGCATGAACTGATTGAGTTCTCCCGCCTTTACCCCTTCGCCGAATACGAAGTAGAAGCGGAAAAACACGAATCCCGCCAGAAATACGAATACTGCAGAGCAAACGGCCAGTTTTATCTTATCTATCGTTCGCATTATGGAAATCAGATAATTTTGATGATGTTGGAAAACCCTGTGATGTCGAAAACTTCCTTGACCCGGGAGTTCATATTCTTCAGCACCAGACTGCCGCCATGCGCGGTCACGCTCTTCTGGAGCATCAGGAATATCCTGAGCCCCTGGCTTGAAGTGTACTCCATCCCGCTGCAGTCAATCTCGATTTGCAGTTTGTCCCCTTCCATAAGCGGGGAGATATCTTTTTGGAACTGCTCGGCATTGGTCGTGTCCAACCGTCCGTTCAATGCAATCAGCGTTTTGTTCTCTGAATGGTTGATTATAATGTCCATAGTTTCCTTATTAATTTCTTATTGACATTGTCAGTATGTTGCATCCGTCCTTGTAGGTGTAGCGGACATCGTCCATCATCCGTTTACAGATAAATATCCCCAGTCCTCCCACTTCCCTCTCTTCAAGGGGTTTGTTGATGTCGGGGTCTTTTCTTCCCAAAGGGTTGAAAGGCATCCCTCCGTCCTTGAGGGACAGCACGAAATTATCATCCGATATGCAGGAATTGACCTCGATGAATCCGTCGTTGCGTCCGTATGCGTAACTTATGATATTCTCGATGGCCTCTTCCGCACACAGCCTTATCTTGAACCGCGTGGTGTCATTCAGCGGAAGGACTTCGGGAGATTGCATAATTTCTTCCACAATCTCACCGCATTTTCCGGTAATTGGATTGAATTTCTTATACATATCTCATATACGCTTCTTAACTTCCGAACACTTTGTCTATCAAATCGGTGAATTCCCGGTACGCTTCCGTGCCGGCAAGCGGGGAAAGGCTTTCCGCCAGACCCCGGTAATGCCACTCGTGGTCTTTTTTCTCCGAAGTGCAAAAAATCTTCCACAATTCATCTCCCTGCCGTTCATAGTCCCGAGCTATGGCTCTCATATTGGACAGTTTGTCTCCCATCGCCACGATTTTGACGTCCAGCGAAGCCGCTGCAAGTTTCTCTATGGCGGCTTTCTTGCGCTCGTGCCAACTGCCCTGCACGTCGCTCTCCGCTTTCACGAGACCGGCGACGCGCTCACCGAACTCCCGCCTTATGTCTTCCACCGACACGGGACTGTCCTCCACCGTGTCGTGAAGGACTGCCGCTGCGAGCAGTTCCTGATTCGCGGTAAGGGTGGCCACGATAGACAATGCTTCCATCGGATGCACGATGTAAGGGAATCCCTTGCCACGGCGTACGGTGTTGCGGTGGGCCTCCACGGCGAAACATATCGCGCGGTCGAGTACGGAAGAATCTATGTAGTTGTCAGCCATTATGCAATACCGTATTTTCCCAAATTCTCCGCCATTGACGACAGCCTTATTCGTCAAATATACAAATTTCACTTTAATTTCAAAAGGAAACATCCGTGCGAAGGTACTTCGAATGTCTTTTTCGCGCATCTGCCGAGTTCCCGGCATCTCCACAGGTCTCTCACTGAAGATTTTTCGTCAAGTCCCAGTTCCTTCAGAGGAATGGTCACGCTGCGGCTGTCCCTGCCCAGGTTGAACACTCCTATGGCCTTGCCGTCTTCTACATCCTTCATCCATATCTGAATATCCCCATCCTCCCAGACCTTGGCGGCCTGTTTGCCGAGGACGTCCTGATTGACGGCCAGTACTTCAGGATTGCTGAGGAGATTGAACGTAAACCTGTCCATTTGCGATATGTCACACCCTATCAAAAGAGGCGAAGAGAGAAGACACCAGAGGCTTATGTGCGTGTAAAGTTCGTCCGGTGTCAGTCTCGAATCGTGCAGGGCGCCCCAGCCGACCTTGCCGACTATGAGCATGTCCGGGTCGTTCCAGCGTCCGGGTGCGGCATATTCGTGCTGTACGGTCTGCGAGAATCCTATCTCCTTGAGCGAATTCCAAGTGTCAGTTATGTCACCCGTGGTCCTCCAGCACTGCGCGTCCACTTCGGCGCCCCATTCCCATACGTTGTCCATCCCGTACTGGCAGAGGCTGTACACTATGTCGCGTTTCTGCTCCCGGAGGATTTTGCTCATAAGCGCATAGGGGCGGATGTACTCTTCGCGTCCTTTATTGTCAAGGGCATTGAACACCTTGCCATAGCCGCACCAGTCATATTTGAGATAATCAACGCCCCAGGATGCCCAGGTTTCGGCATCCTCCCTTTCGTGTCCGAGGCTTCCGAGGTAGTGGCCGCAGGTCTCGTCTCCCGGCGAGGAATAGATGCCCATCTTCAGCCCGTTGTAATGAAGCCAGTCTCCAAGTCCCTTGATGTCGGGGAATTTTTCGTTGGTGAGAATCTTTCCGCTTTTGTCGCGTCTGTCCGCTTCCCAGGCATCGTCGATGTTGATGTAAGACCATCCGTAGTCTGTCAGGCCTTTGTCCATCATCGCCTTCGCCGACGCCATCACCTTGTCCTGCGTGACGGTGAGTCCCCAGCAGTTCCAACTGTTCCAGCCCATCGGGGGAGTGAGGGCGATTGCATCGCCGACGACAAAGCGGAACGCCTTCCGGCCTTCTCCCTTGCCATTGGATGCCTTGAGGGTCACGTCATAGTTCCCTTCCATCAGAATTGAACCTGAGATGACACCGTTGTCAGGATTGACTTCAAGCCCTTTTGGAAGCCCTTCGACAGAGTATGCCATCGGCTTGTCTCCGCTTGCCGGAATCTTGAATATGACCGGAGAGCCGGGACGTACCCCATAAACTTTCGGACCGTTGATGACCGGCTCCGCGGGGGCCTTCGGCGTGAGGATGTACGGCGGGACTATCCTTGCCAGGACCTTGCCTTTGAACATCGCGATTATTTCAGCCCTTCCCGCTTCATCCAAAGTCAGGGATGTGGTGTATTCCGAGCCGCAGGAAAGTTCTAACGGCTCACTTTTGAAAAGTTTTTTCGTTTTCCCGGTCTCGTCGTCTTTGAGAAGGAGAGTTATCCTTCCCTTCGCGGGTTCCCTCAGATAATACCTTACGGTCGCATCGCAACGTATTTTCCCGCCGGGGAGTTCCTGACATGCTATATGATGCCTCTTCGCAGGATCTCCCAGCAGGCCGTTCGTGGACGCTATGTCTTTCTCCGTGCAGGCTTCGATGGTGACGGGACCGTCATACATTCCGCCTTCCAGTTCCTTGTCATTGACCCTGATGGCCAACACGTTGCTTCCACCCCAGTTGAGGGCGGGGTCGTTGCCGTAAACGGCGTATGTCCTGTCGATGTCCCAAAATGAAATGTCACTTCCTCCGTCTCCCTTGAAACCTCCGTTCCCTCCGATATATTTACCATTGACGTACACTTTGTCGGCATCATCGATTTTTCCCAGATAAATCAGCAGGTCGGGTCCCCTGTCGCTTCCGGAGAGAGCCGGGAGGTCGAACCTTATCCTGTAAACGGCTTCGCCGTCATACTTGTCATACCCTTGCGTATCCCAGGTCTCTCTCAAGTTCAGTTCTTCCCAGGCCGAGTCGTCGAATCCGGTTGAAAGCCATTCCGGGTCGTAGCCGGTGGAGAATTTCGCGAAATCGAACGACATCTTTTCAATTTCCTGCACTTCACGGCCGCATGCTGCGAATATCAGCAGTACAGTCGCCATTGTAAATAATTTTTTCATCCGTTAATTATGGTATTGATGGTGGTTTTCACAAATTTGGTATTTTTCGTAAAAAAATCCTAAATTTAGGGGGGTAATTCTTATCAAATATGAAAAAATCATTTACAATGGCCGTATGCGCGGCAGTTGTCGCATTTCTGGCATTTTCCTGCTGTCAGGATAAGGGCGGTGCAAAGGTTGCGACTGTGGAACAGGGCTTTGACAACGTGCCCGACAGCATCCGTCTGGCGGTCTATTGGTATTGGATCAACGACAACATATCCCGTGAGGGTGTGACGAAAGACCTCGAAGCGATGAAGGCTGCCGGCATCACAAGAGCCTTCATCGGCAACATAGAGACAGGCAACGTCCCCTACGGGAAAGTCGGATTCATGTCCGACGAGTGGTGGGAAGTCACGAGAACCGCGATGAAAAAGGCGGGAGAACTCGACATAGAACTCGGGATGTTCAACTGCCCCGGATGGAGCCAGTCCGGCGGTCCGTGGATAGACGAGGACCGTTCGATGAGATATGTGGCGTTCGACAGCCGTGACCTTACGGGAGACGGCACCCCCAAGATTGTGGACATGCCCGACGTGCCTGCGGAAAGGATTGTAGGAGTTTTCGCCTATCCGGCTCTGAAAGGCCGTCGCGAAGAGGTGTCAATGCGCGGAGAAGGCACGGTGAAATTGAAATTCCGTGAACCTATGACTGCCCGCACCCTGCTCGTGGATACGGAGGATGATATGGAAGGATGGATGAAGGTCATCAAGGACGGGCAGGAACTGACGAGTTTCTACTTCAACAGAAGCAACCACAATCTTCAGGTCGGCTTCGACCCTGATGCGCCGTATGTGGTCTCTTTGCCGGAAACGTCTGGGAACGAATTCGAATTCAATTTCGAATCGCGGGACGAGGGGACGGTGCACTTCACGTTGACCGACATCCCTTATATGGAAGCCGTCGCCGAAAAGAGTTTCGCCAAGATGTTCCAGAGTACCTTGCCGCCGTGGGACTTCTATATGTGGGACACCCAGTGCGTAACCGATGGGCCGAAAATCGATGGGGACGACATTGTGGACCTTTCCGCCTTCATTTCAGCCGATGGAAAGAAGATGGAATGGACTGCTCCCCGAGGCGAATGGAATGTGGTCGTGGCCTATACGAAGACTACGGGAGTGACCAATGCCCCCGCCGTTCCAGCCGCGACCGGTTTGGAAGTGGACAAGATGAGTCTGGAACACATACGCTACCATTTCGACAAATATCTCGGCGAGATTCTCCGCAGGATACCTGCCGAAGACAGAAAGAGTTTCAGAATTGCCGTGGAGGACAGTTACGAGACCGGAGGTCAGAACTGGACTGACAATATGCCCGGGATTTTCGAAAAGACCTATGGATACAGTCCTCTCCGCTATCTTCCCGTCCTTCAGGGATACATCGTGGACAGCGAGGAAATGTCCGAACGCTTTCTCTGGGACCTGAGACGGCTTGTCAGCGATATGGTGGCCTACAACTATGTGGGAGGGCTCAGGGACGTCTGCCACGAGCACGGGCTGAAAAGCTGGCTTGAGAACTACGGCCACTGGGGCTTCCCCGGCGAATTCCTGCAGTACGGCGGTCAGAGTGACCAGGTATCCGGAGAATTCTGGGCGGGCGACGCCTTTGACGGCATAGAGGTGCGGGACGCTTCTTCCTGCAGCCACATATACGGCAAAAAGCAGACCTGGGCCGAGTCCTGCACTTCCGGTGACAGGCATTTCCAGAGATATCCCGCCCTGCTCAAGCGAGGCATAGATGACTCTTTCATATCAGGTATCAACAGTACGCTCCTCCACCTCTACATTGAGCAGCCATACGAGAGCAAGCCCGGCATCAATGCCTGGTTCGGCACTGAATTCAACAGGCACAACACGTGGTTCAGTTTCTTTGACCTCTTCTCAATGTACATCAGACGTTGCAACTTCCTGCTCCAGCAAGGGGATTACGTGGCAGACGCCGCCTATTTCATAGGGGAAGATGCGCCGAAGATGGCCGGAGTACGCGATCCGGCCCTCCCCGACGGCTATTCGTACGACTACATCAACGCCGAAGTCCTCAAGAAACACGCTAAAGTGAAAAACGGGGTTCTCGTACTCGACAGCGGGATGAGATACCGTGTACTGGTACTCCCTCCCCAGACTACGATGCGTCCCGAGATGCTCGAATGCATAGCCGGCCTTGTCTCCGACGGACTCACCATAGTCGGTCCGAAACCGGTGAAGTCTCCCAGTCTCGCCGGCTGGCCCGATGCCGATACCCGCGTGGCTTCTCTCGCGGAAAAACTTTGGAAAGAGGAACGCTATGGCAAGGGGAAGGCATATCCCGAAGGGACATCTCTCGAAACCGTGTTCGCTGACCTTGGAGTCGCTCCTGACTGCCTCATAGAAAGCGGCGACGCGATGGTCCGTTTCATACACAGGAGACTGGATGACGCCGAAATCTACTTCTTCTCCAACAACGAGGACAGGCCTGTCACGGCAAAAGTCACGTTCAGGGATTCCGGATATGAAGGTGCGCAGCTGTGGGATGCCGTAACCGGTTGCAAGCAATCCCTTGTCTTGGAGAAGAGGGATGGGATGCAGTCTGCGGATCTTGAACTCGGGGCATACGGCAGCGCGTTCATAGTGCTCAGGGACGGTGTACCGGCACCCGACGCGCTGGAGCCTGCGGGAGAGATTGCAATCGAAGGTCCGTGGGAAGTCGCATTTGAAGAGACCTGTTGCAATGCTCCTTTCAAGCTTACATTCCCCACAACGGAAGACTGGGCCGCTTCATCGAATCCGGCTGTAAAATATTTCTCGGGCACAGCGCATTACAAGACCTCCTTCAAACTTGACGCTCTGCCCGCAGACAGGTACACTCTTGACCTGGGCAAGGTGATGGTGGTGGCGAAGGTCAGAATAAACGGACAATACGTCGGCGGTGTCTGGACAGACCCGTATGTACTTGACGTTACGGGTTTCCTCAAGGAAGGGGAGAACGAGATTGAGGTGGACGTGGCCAACAACTGGATAAACGCCATTGTCGGAGACTCTCTCAAACCGGCCTCCAAGCGGCGTCTCGTTCTCAACGTCAATCCCGTTGACAGCGACGGATTCGCCCTTCAAACCTCCGGGCTCCTCGGCCCCGTCCGCATTGTCGGACGGAAATAAGCCGGGTGCCCGTGTATCGAATTACTTTTCGAGATCTTTGAGATTCATAGGAAAAAGTCCCTGTCCGTCAAGACCGAAAGAGAGATTGAGCGACTGTCCGTCGCAATCTTCGAAATATTCGACCTTGATTTTGTGGAGTCCTTCTTCGAGTTCGATGACGCCGAACTTCTCGCCGTAAGTGTGCGAACCGTCATTGTCGATGACGGTCTTGCCGTCGATGATGAGTCTTGAACCGTCATCGGAGCCGAGGAGGAAGCGGTATTTGCCGCTTTTGGCGATTTTCAGGTTGGAAGTGAAAATAACAGCGAAGTCATCCTCTTCCGGTTTCACGGGGATGCCGTCAAGAGTGAAGTTCGAAACATATCCGACAGCATCAGCCCTTCCGAACTTGGTGAAGTCAGGGAGCTGCTCCGAGAAATAATTCCTGTAAAGTTTGTAGCCGATGGGCGCGTATCCTTCCGGCGCCTTCGCATAGAGAAGATTGGTCACGACTTCGCTGTACTGGTTGTCTTTACAGGTGACTGCCTTGACGACAGTGTTGTCCGTAATCTTGAAGGGTCCCTCGTACTTGGGCGAGTTGACTGTAGGAGTGCTTCCGTCGGTGGTATAGTACACGGTGGCATCCTTGTCATCCACAGTGATGCTGACCTGCTCGGCTACGCCTCTGAACGGATGGACGAGGGGGATGGGAACGTATTTTTCGCCATCAGACGGCTCGAACGCCTGCATGATGAACTTGCCTCGGCACTCCGGAGGGAGCTTCACTCCCAGAAGACCGGCGATTGTGGCGGCGTTGTCATATATCATATTGGCGTGTTTCATCACTTTGCCTTTGGTAACGCCCTTGCCGTACATAAGCACGGGAACCTCCAACTCGCACATATTGTCTCCGCCGTGACCGTAACGCACTCCGCCGTGGTCTCCGGTGACCATTATGACGATGTCCTTCATCATCCCTCTCTTCTCGAGTTCATCCACGAACTCTCCTATGATGCCGTCGCACAGGGTGATGGCATCGAAATACCCCTGGTCCTCGTGACCGAAGGAATGCCCGGCGTGGTCAGTGTGGTCAACCGACACGAAAAGCAGTTCCGGCTGGTCCTCCAGGTACTTTGCGAAAGCCTTCCTGAGGGTTTCCTCCCCGTTCTTGCAGTTCTCCGAATAGTCGAAACTGTCCATATCGTACATCCTGCACTGGCCTGCCCACTCATAGAAGCCATATACCCTGGCTTCCGGACGCTGCTCCTTCACGATGTCGAAAATGGTAGGGAACATTCCCTTGGCATTGTGAACGGCGGGCTCAATCATACGGGTCTCATACTCCCAGCTGTTATCTGTGACGCCGGTCATTTCGATGGGGGCGCCGCTGACCATACACATCCAGTTCTGGCTGGAAGAAGTCTCGCGGGCAACCCTTGTGTGGAGAGAGATGGCTCCGTTTTCAATCATTCTGTTGAAATTGGGAGTCTCGGCGCGCTGTATGCCCACTGCACTCAGGGCATCGAGTCCGATGAAAATCACGTGTTTGGCCTTCGGGGTCTTCTGCTCGTTGCAACAAGATACGGCAATGACCGCCGTGCACAGAACAGAGGATAAGATTGATTTGAATGTCATAATTGTATCGTTAAAAATGGAATTTCGACTGCAATGGCTGCTATCCGCAACTTTACAAAAGTATGAAATGACATTTGGTCCATACTTGACGCATGCGAAATAATATCCTCAAATCGCGAAAAAGATATTCAAATTTTTATCTTATTTCCCCCAATATTCTGTAATTTGTAATCCAATTTATGGACTTCGCAGGAAAAATTATGAAGAAAACACTTTTAGCAATCGCCGTCTTGTGCATTACCGTCTCTGTTTTCGGAGAGAATACCGTTTTCTGGGGCTCGACCGACGTGCGGTATATGCAATATGAAAGATATGCAGCCCTTCCTTCTCCGGAACTTTCCGCATGGAGAGGGGAGAGAGTGAGCGCGCAGGCGGTGATATCCGTTGACTGCGATGCCCTCGTAAGCGCCGGGGCCTCCGACCTCAAAAACGGGAAGGGAGTGATACCTGCTTCCTGCATTGAATGCAGTTTCGTCGATTATGTGATGGCCGATTATTATGGGAGATGCGGAGAATACGTGTCGATGCAGCCCGACCGTCTTGTGCCTGCCGGCACCACGGCGCTGGCGTCCGGCAGAACCATGCCTCTATGGATATCGGTACAGGTTCCGCGGGAAACCCCCACAGGGAAGTACAAGGGCAGCATCGTGGTCACGGTGAACGGCCGCGGACACAGTCTTCCTTTTACTCTGAACGTATCCGGGCGCACCCTGCCCGCCCCATCGCAATGGTCATACCATCTCGACCTCTGGCAGAATCCCTATGCTGTGGCCAGATACTTCGACGTGCCGCTTTGGAGCGATGCTCACTTTAAAGCGATGCGCCCCATAATGGAAAAATATGCCTCGGCTGGTGGGAAGGTCATCACCGCATCGATAATCAGACACCCCTGGAACAGCCAGACCTTCGATCCCTTCGAAAGTATGGTGGTCAAGACGAAATGTCTGGACGGCAGCTGGCGATATGACTATACTGTATTCGACAGATGGGTTGAATTCGCCCTTTCCTGCGGTGTCACGGAGCAGATAGACTGCTATTCGATAGTGCCGTGGGGGTACAGTTTCGACTATTTCGACCTGGCCACCTCTTCCGTAAAGCAGATTGACTGCGAACCCGGTGAGCAGGCCTACGAAGATTACATACTTCCTTTCCTGACCGATTTCGCCGCCCACCTCAAGGAGCGCGGCTGGTTCGACAGGACCTGCATCGCCATGGACGAGCGCCCGATGGAGCAGCTCATCGCGGCGCGGAAGATAGTCCAGTCCGCCGACCCCGGCTTCAAAATCGCCGGAGCTGTCAACTATTCGCCTGAAGTGGTGGACATAATGTATGACGTAAGCGTCTGCATCAACCATTCCGACCTCCCTGAAAGCGTGCTCTCGACACGTGAAGCCGAAGGCCGGAAGACGACGATATACACCTGCTGCAGTCCGGAACATCCTAACACTTTCACCTTCTCGCCGCTCGCGGAAGCCGAATACCTCGGATTGTCCAATGCCGCAAGGCACTATGGGGGATATCTCCGCTGGGCTTTGTGCAGTTGGCCTGAAGGCCCCTGCTCTGACAGCCGTTTTCGGAGCTGGGTCAGCGGTGACACCTATCTCCTGTATCCGGAGGGAAGCAGCATACGCTTCGAAAGGTTGCTCCAGGGAGTGCAGGACTTCGAGAAAGTCAGGATTCTCCGTGAAGAAGGCGATCCTGCCACCGAAGCAGCGCTGAACCGCATATTGGCGCCTTTCAAGGAGGTGGTGACAGACGGTTCCCTCGATGCCGCCGGACTGGTGCGTGACGCTGTGGCCGAACTGAACAGGCTGTAGACAGATGAAAGGAGAAGATAAGGTGATGTCAAAACTTGATTCATATCTGCGCGGCATTCTGTCGGCCCTGTTCTTCACGGCAGTGGCTCTGTTCTTCGGATTGGCCTATCCGCATCATCTTCATTTCCAGGAGCAATACCAGCTTTTCGAATGGACTCTGCCATATTTCCGGAGTGTTGTTGCCGTCCCCGGCGGATTTGCAGACTGGTGCGGCAGATTCCTGACCCAGTTCTTCCTGTCCTCGTGGGCCGGAGCATTCCTGATGTCTTCACTGCTTGTGGCGATGCAACTGTTGTGCTGGAAACTGATGCGGAGGAAATCGCTTTTCTCTTATGTGTTGAGTTTTCTTCCTGCACTCGTCCTTTTCATAGCTACACTTGATTATACGATGATGCCGGGAGCGGCAGTGGCGCTTGATCTCGCCCTTTGCCTGGCACTGCCGGTGGTAGGAATGCCGGCATCCGGAGTCCGTACCGCATTGAGTCTGGCCGGCATTCCTGTGGTTTATATGCTTTGCGGCCCTGTGGCCGTAATATATGCCCTGATATGTGCAACGGGCGAGAAGATTTCTGTCCTTCCGGTCTCCTTGCTCATCTGCGCGGCCTGCCCGCTTGTTTCAAGACTGATTTTCCATTTCTCTGTTCCACAGCTTCTGACAGGCGTACATTACTGTCGTTCCGAGGGCCCGTGCATCATCATCTTTTGGATTTCCGCAGCCGTTGCACTGATACTCCCCGTCGTTTCTCTTCTCATCAGGGACAGGTTCAAGTCCGTTGCAGACTATCCGGCGTCAGCTGTTCTTTTCACAATCATAGCCATCGCCGCTTTCTCGGGAGTGAAGAGAATTGCTGATTTCTCCCACGAGGAGGTGATGCGCTATGACTGGCTGTGCAGGCAGGAGAAGTGGGATGAAATCATTGAAAACCAGAGAACCAAACCTTCCGACAAAGTATTGGCCGGCTGCTGCCTGAATCTGGCGCTCTGCAAGAAAGGGGTGATGTCGGAACAGATGTTCAATTACGGTCAGCACGGTGTCCAGGGCTTGTTTCCGGAGTTCAAGATAGTATATACCTTGCCCATTCAGGTTGCGGAAGTATTTTGGAATCTGGGTATGGTCAGCGCGTGTCAGAATTATATTTTCGAGGCTCAGGAAGCCATTCCCGATTTCCAGAAGAGCGCTAGGTGTTATGTGCGTCTTGCCGGGACCAATATGATCGATGGAAGGTATGAAGTGGCAAGAAGATATCTCAATTCGTTGAGCAACACTCTTTTCTATGGCAAATGGGCAAAGAAGATGGCTGCGATGCTGTCGGATGAGGCGGCCGTTGCTGCGGATGAGACGATAGCGGGTATGCGCGCATTGCGCCTGAAGCACGACATTATATTCGATGAGGGCAGAATCGATGAAATTCTGCGGGCGCATATAGAAGAAACCCCGGAAAACCGGGCCGCATATGAATATTTGCTTGCATACGATTTGCTGGAGATGGATTTAGATGCTTTCAAGCGGGATTTCGACCCCGGTCGTTTTTCCGTGATACCCAAACATTATCAGGAGGCCGTCCTTATGTCGATGGTGGATGACGGGTTGAAGTTGGAAGAAGCGCCCGCTTACGTGGCCCCCGCTATGGTGGAACGTATGTTGTCTTTCATAAAGGACGTGAAGGCGGGCAAATCGAAATCTTTTATGCATAAGAAATACGGGGATACCTATTGGCTATATTGTACAGATGATTAAGAGAATATTCGCCTTCCTGCTTGTTCTTTCGGCCGTTTCCTGTACAGGTGGACTGTATCAGGAATATTCGGGATGCATCATTTATCCTGACTATATGGACGTCACTGTCCCGTCAGGCATCGCCCCACTGAATTTCGACTATACCGTTCCGGCAGAAGACAACGTGACCACATTCTCGTTCGGAGATATGCAAATCCGTTTCAAAGGCTCCGCCGTCAGGTGGAATGCCCGCAAGTGGCGCAAATTGCTGCAAGCCGCCGAAGGGGATGACATACAGGTTACCAGCACTTCTCCCGACACCGCCTGGACCATTCACGTCAGCGAAGATGACATCGACTACGGTATCGCCTACCGTCTTCTTGAACCCGGCTACGAAGTTTACAGCAAGATGGGCATCTACGAGAGGGAACTTTCATCGTTCAGGCAGCGCGCAATTCTGGAGAACACCGAGTTCAACGGGTGCGTCAACTGCCATTCTGTAAACAGGGGAGACCCATCTGCCCTGTCTCTGCACATACGCGGCGACCACGGGGCTACAATACTCGCGTCACCCGGGAAAATGGAAGCGTACAATACCAGGACCGATACCACGAAAGGTTTCTGCGTTTATCCCTATTGGCATCCGTCCGGACGTTACATAGCCTACTCCACCAATGATACGCGGCAGGTTTATCATTCAAAACCGGACAAACTGATTGAAGTATGCGATTTGTCCTCGGACGTGCTGATATATGACGTTGAGGCGAATGAATTGAAGCTGTCGCCTTCAGTCAGAAGGACTGACAGATGGGAAACCTTCCCGGTATTCTCCGCTGACGGCGCATCGGTCTATTTCTGCTCTTCCGCAGAGCATATGCCCTCCGACGGAGTTGAAGACACGCGTTACAACCTGTACAGAGCTTCGTTCGACGTTGCAACGGGCGCTGTCGGTGACTCGCTCGAAATCGTGGTTGACGCCGAATCCGTCGGAAAGAGCGTTTCTTTCCCGCGCCCTTCGTATGACGGCAGGTTCCTGGTATATACCTTGTCCGACTACGGGCAGTTCTCAATCTGGCACAGCGAAGCCGATTTGTGGATATTGGATTTGCGGACGGGCGAATCCCGGGTCCTTGCAGGAACGGTCAGCGGCGAGACGGAAAGTTTTCACAACTGGAGTTCCAATTCGCGGTGGCTGGTATTCTCCAGCAGAAGGGATGACGGACAGTTCACGAGACTGTACTTCTCTCACGTGGATGAGTCCGGGAACGCCTCCAAGGCTTTTATGCTTCCGCAAAAGGATCCTTCCCGCTATTACGGCACGTTCTTTATGTCATACAACGTTCCGGATTTTCTGACTGCCCCGTTGCGGTTCGACAACGTGAAGGCTTCCAGGCTCATCAATGCGCCCGACCGTACGCAGTTCGGAGTAAAATTCACAGGAAACAAATAACTTATAATTAAATACAGTATAAAATGAAAATCGTAAGAAGTATCATTGCAATTTTGGCGGGAGCGGTGCTGTCAGCAGCGGTGTCTGCTGCTCAGGCTCCGATTATGATTCATTCTCACAATGACTATTCCCGCAACGTGCCTTTCTATCAGGCTTACGCCCAGGGAGTCGCATCCGTAGAAGCGGACATCCACTACAACGGAGGCGCACTTCTCGTGGGTCACGATGACGATGAGGTGACAGAGTCAATCGAATCGATGTATCTCGCCCCGATAGCGAAGTTCTACAGGGCCAACGGCAACCACCCCTATCCAGACAAGACGAAGACTCTCCAGCTTATGGTCGACATCAAGGAAAGCGTGGAACCCACTCTTTCCGGACTCGTGGAGATAATAAGCGAACGCTACTCCGACGTGTTCTGTACCGGAGGTGTACAGCTTGTCATTTCAGGTAACAGGCCGGAACCGCAGGACTTTGACAAATATCCCGGGTGGGTGATGTTCGACGGGAAACTTGAGATTGACTACACTGCGGAACAGCTCAAGAGGGTAGCCCTGTTCAGCGAATGCTTCTCTGATTATGCCGGCTGGAACGGCAAGGGCTCTCTTGTCATAGATCAGGAGAAGAAAGTCCGGGAAGCGATTGACAAGGCTCATTCGATGGGCAAGACCATACGCTTCTGGGGCGCTCCGGAGACCACCACGGCTTATTACACCTTCTATAATTTCGGCATCGACTGGTTCAATACCGACAAGCCTGAGAAATGTGCCGCATTTTTCTCCAATTGGGGGGACAAGAATTTCCAGATAGGTGTCAGGAACATCTCGCAGGAAGGCGTTTCCGGGACCAGCAAACTTGACAAGGTGACGAGGAATTTCGCCGGATTCCAGCATTCGAAACTTCAGCTGAGCAAAGGTATAGACATCTACACGCCGACATACAGGAACGACGGTTCGCACAAGAAGATAAAGAATGTCATATTCCTCATAGGAGACGGTATGGGACTCAACCAGATACTGGCCGGAGACTATGCCAACCACGGGCTCAGCCTGATGAATATGAAATATGTCGGATTCCAGCACAACAATGCCAAGGACCAGTTCACCACCGACTCGGCTGCCGGCGGAAGCGCGCTTGCGACAGGCGAGAGACATTCGAACCGCCACATAGCCTGCGCTGATGACGGCACTCCGTACGAGTCCCTCACCGACTGGTTCTCTGCTCAGGGCCTCTCCACCGGAGTGCTCACTCTCGGTCATATGGTCGATGCCACTCCTACGGCTTTCTACGGCCACAACGTGGAGCGCGACGATTCCGATGACCTGACCGTTGACCTGCTTTCCTCCAATCTCGACGTGCTCTGCGGATGCGGTATGGGAGATTTCGTCCGTCGCAAGGACGGCAGGAAGAACCTGCTCGGAGAACTAAAGGACGCGGGATTTGACATTGTGGAGAAATATGAGAAGATTGACGGGAGCGAAGGCAAAGTCATCTGCATAGACAAGAGGATGGATGCCGCCGCCGAAGAGTCCAATATCTCGCTTCTCGCCGAAGCCACGAAGAAGACCATAGCGCAGCTGCGCAAAATCAACTCCGACAAAGGTTTCTTCCTGATGATAGAGGGAGCCAAGATAGACTACGCCGGACACTCCGAATGTCTCCCCGGCTCAGTGCTCGAGATGCTCAGCTTCGATATGGCTATTGCCGAGGCCCTCAAGTTCGCCGACTCCAACGGAGAGACTCTCGTAGTGGTGTCGGCTGATCACGAGACAGGCGGTCTTGTCATACTCGACGGTGATGAGAAGACGGGTCGCATAATGGGTCTCTATTTCGGCAACGACCACACTCCCACCATACTGCCCGTATTCGCCTACGGACCTCATTCGGACGAGTTCCTCGGCACATATATGAACATAGATATTCCCAAGAAAATCAAGAAACTAACATCAAGGAAATAGATATGAAACGCATATTGGCAGCACTCACCGGCCTGCTTGCACTTGCCGGCGCAATGAAGGCCCAGGACCTGAAGTCCGGCCCGTATGAACTCCCCTACAAGAATACTTACGTCAAGGACGTGTTCGTGGCAGAAAATGAATTCAGGACCAAGGATCCCGTCAAGACCGTACCCGGTTCTTTCGACAAGGCAAAGAAGATTCTACCCGCCCCTTTCTGGACAGGACACGACAAGGAAATTGAGATGTACTGGCACGCCTGGCAACTTGCCATAGCCCACATCTGCCAGCCTCAGGACGGCTCCGGATTTGTGTCCTCGTATCTGGATGTGGCGTACAACGGCAACATCTTTATGTGGGACACCTGTTTTATGATGATGTTTGCCCGTTACGGCTACCGCTTCTTCCCGTTCCAGAATTCACTGGACAATTTCTATGCGAAGCAGCATCCTGACGGCTTCATATGCCGCGAGATACGGGCTGACGGTTCCGACTGCTTCGAACGTTATGACCCCACCTCCACCGGCCCCAATCTCCTCCCTTGGGTCGAACTGGCTTATTACCGCCAGTACGGTGACCTTGACAGACTCCACGCCATTTTCCCCGCCCTTGCGGGTTACGCCAGATGGTGGAGGCTCAACCGTACCTGGCCGAACGGCACCTACTGGAGCAGCGGATGGGGGACAGGTATGGACAATATGCCCAGAGTGCCGGAGGGCTACAATCCCATCTGGTCCAACGGTCATATGGAATGGCTCGACACCAATCTCCAGCAGTTGCTTGTAGATGACTGTCTCCTCCAAATAGGGTTCTTCACTGAGCGCTGGCAGGAGATAGAAGAGCTCGAAGACGAAATGAAATTCCTCAGGAAGCACGTGGGTGAATGTATGTGGAGTGATGAGGACGGCTTCCTCCACGACCGTTACGCCGACGGCTCGCTTTGCCCCACAAAGGGGATAAGCGCATTCTGGGCTCTTCAGACGGATGTTCTTGAAAAGGACAAGTTGGACAGACTTGTCGCTCATCTTGACGATGACAGGGAATTCAACCGCACCCATCGTGTACCTTCGCTTTCGGCTGATCATTCCAAATACAACGAGAACGGTCGTTACTGGCAGGGAGGCGTATGGCCCGGCGCCAATTATATGGTGATTGACGGTCTGTGGCGCAGCGGATACCGCCGCGAAGCCCGCGAAGTGGCGCACAATCACTATTCCTGCGTGTTCGACGTGTGGAAAGACACTAAAACCTTCTGGGAGTACTATGCTCCCGAGTTCCGCAAGGAAGGCTTTATGGCGAGAAAGGATTTCGTCGGTTGGACGGGGCTTCCGCCCATCGCCGTGTTCATAGAATATATTATAGGTATAAAATCCGACTACTCGCAGGAACGCATAGAATGGGATGTCACCAATCTTGAAGCCCACGGCATCGAAAGATATCCCTTCGGCCCGGAAGGTGTCGTGTCTCTCAAGGCAGCCGCGCGCAAGAACGCAAACGAGCAGCCCGTCATCACCGTGACGACCGACGTCCCTTTCAACCTCACGCTGATATGGGGTGACGGCAACGAGAAGACCGTCAGAGTGGAGAAAAGCGGAACCATCAAATGAAGAACGATATGACGATAGCGATAGATCTGGGCGGCACGAAGATACGTGCCGGACTGGTAGAGAGGGGCAGTGTCAGCCACATACTTTACCGTGAGTGCAAGGCGGACGGCAGCGAGAATGACGTGCTCGGACAATTGTGCGGAATGATTGACGAACTCATCTCACCTGACGTCCGGGCCATAGGCATAGGAGTCCCGTCCGTGGTGGATGCGGAAAAGGGGATAGTCTATGATGTGGTGGCCATCCCGTCCTGGAAGGAAGTGCACTTGAAGGAAATCCTTGAAGCGAAGTACGGCATACCGGTTTCCGTGGACAACGATTGCAACTGCTTCGCGCTCGGTGTTGCCAGACACGGTGAAGCGGCTCCGTTCTCCGACTCTGTCTGCATAACTCTGGGGACCGGCGTCGGCTCCGGCATAATAATAGGGGGCAAATTGTACCGCGGCTCCAATACCGGGGCCGGGGAGATAGGCGGGCTGCCGTATCTGGACAAGGACTACGAATACTATTGCAGCAGCAGATATTTCGAGGGACTCGGCACTACCGGCAAAGATGCCGCCGAAGCGGCTTCACGCGGAGAAAGCGGGGCTCTCGCCATTATGGATTCCTTCGGTGCCCACGTAGGCAAACTTATGTGCCTCGTAATGTTCACCTATGATCCCGAAGCCATAGTGCTCGGCGGAAGCATCTCCAAGGCCTTCCCCTATTTCAGCGAAGCGATGTACCGCGAGATGCGTTGTTTCCCATACGGGCGAGCCCTCGAAAGAATACAAATCCTGTGCAGCGACACGGAATACGTCGGCCTGTTCGGGGCCGCCGCAATCTGCGATAAAGATTGAATGCAGGCAGTCTGATGCCGTTCAATCCCGACTTATACGCAAAATGACGATAAAATTTCGCAAATTGTGTCAACAAAAGACATATCATTGTTCATCTTTGTAACGACTAGACCATACACATATAAGAAACGCTTGTGACTGATTTTATTGAAGCTGGAGCGATTTATGGCGCTAATTGTTCTCGCAACTCCTGTAACGGCATAGTTGCGGGGGAACTGCGTCAGCGGTGCCGGATACATTCTGACGGATATTACAACCCATAACTATTCATCTATTAA
>JAKSKB010000080.1 GCA_024401975.1 Bacteroidales bacterium
AGGCCGGCTGACAGCGCCCAGTGATACTGGAAATCGGCATCGCCGCCATAATTCATTCCGGTCCTCAGCAGTGCGGTATATCCGGGAGTCCTGGGCATAAGGTCGAATCTGTTCGCGTAAGCCCAGAAAGGCATAGTGCCGGAATTGGATACGGACCCTAGAAGCATAAGTGAAAGGAAGAATTCGTTCATGGAGCAATGGAATCAAAAATGTACCGGCAGGCGTGTATGTGTCCTTCTGGATTTTTTCCTTATATGCTTCGCAACCCTTCCTGCCGTGATTCCCAGGATGGTCACGCTTATAACGAATATGGTCCACCAATTGAGCCGGTTGCCTTTGACTCTTGCCCACATCGCAACGAGTTCCGGCATTCTGTCGCCCCAGTCGTACATTACGGTACAGCGTTCTATGACCGATTTGTCCGGATACTGTGTGGGATTCAGGTGTTCTGCGTATGCGTCTTTCCCGAAGAAATAACTTACGTCCACGGTCTCCTCATATTCTTCCTCATCCTCCATCTTCTCAAGGATGTCCGGTGTTGCTATGGCGCTCACGTAACCGATGACATCCATATTTCTGATGGCATTCTCCGGTATGCACAGAAAATCGATGAAATACCGGGCGGCTTTGGGGTTGCCGGCATATTTGGGTATCACCCAGCCGTCGAACCAAACGCAACTGCCTTCGTCAGGGACGGTGAATTCCAGACTGACTCCGACTTCTTTCGCCTCCTCGATTGCCCAGACGGCGTCACCGCTCCAGGTGAAGTTGACATATCCGCGTTCCTGTGTCATCTGCTCCTTGCCGAAATCTGCCTCCCACCCGGCGATATGTTTGCGCACCTCGTTCATATATTCTTCCACGGCTGCAAGCGACTCGTCCGAAAAGTCACTCGCCACGTCTTTGAAAGTGATTTCCCCGGTCCTGATGAGGTCACGCTTCAGGTACATCAGAATCGGCCCGAAAACATCGTTGGCGGCATCTTTTACGAAAATCTTGTTTGAGTATTTGTCGTTTCTGAGGATGTCCCACGTATGCGTGTCTTCCTCATCGACGTGTTTCGTATTGTAAAGGATGCCTGTGGTGCCCCACATATAGGGCACGGCATAGTCGTTGACATCCTTTCCATCCGATTCCATCTCACCGATCATTTCCCTGATGAAAGGAGCGATGTTGCTGTCAATGTGGTTCGGAGTGTCTCCGAAATCCCTTCCTATGGGAAGCAGAAGGCCTTTGCGCAGCATCCTCTCGATGATATAGTCGGAAGGACATACCACGTCATAGTCTTCGTGCCCCTTCTCTATCTTCGAGAGCATAGTCTCATTGATGTCGAAAGTCTGATATATTATGTGGACTTCCTCACCGGTCTGTTCGAAGTACCATTTTTCGAATTCGGGGATGAGCTCTTCATCGATATAGTCACCCCAGTTGTAAACTTTCAATATCTTGCTGCGGTCTTCAGCACAGGCAGCGGTCGTCAGGACAATGACGGCTGCAACTATCGCCTTGAAAAATCTTTTGACTGCCGATGTGTTCATTTATGCCTTGGCCTTTGTGGTGTTGCGGTTTATCCTTATGTTGCGGACCAGAAGGAGAATCAGCACCACGAGGAAAATGAGTGTCATCAGAGGACGTAGTTCCGGAGTGAGTCCTCCCTTGCGCGCATCCGCATATATGTAGGTGGAAAGTGTTTCCAGTCCTATGGTGCCTCTTGTGAAGAAAGTGACGGCGAAGTCATCCAGTGACATCGTAAAAGCCAGAATGAATCCTGAAATCATCCCTCCTTTCAGTTGTGGAATCACCACCTTCCATAGAGCCTGCGAAGGTCTTGCTCCGAGGTCCAGAGCCACTTCATAAGTATTGGGCTCCATCTGAATCAGCTGCGGCATCACACTGAGCACCACATAAGGAGTGCAGAAGGTGATGTGGGCCAGTATGACCGAGACATATCCCTGTGTGACGTGCAGGAAGAGGAAAAGCAGGAAAAGCGACACGCCTGTGATGATGTCTGGGTTTATCATCGGGATGTTGTTCATAAACTGCATTGCGCGGCGTTTGTATCCTTTCAGATTCTTCAATCCCATTGCCGCCACGGTTCCGAGGATTGTGGACGCAAAGGCTGCGGCGAGCGCTATTATGAAAGTATTCTCGATGGCTCTGAGCAATCCGTTTCCGCTCCCTGCCTCGAAGAAAAGATTCTCATACAGTTCCGTGGAGAATCCTGTCCAGTTTCCAAGCACTTTCGATTCGGTGAATGAAAATACCCCGATAAATATGATAGGAGCGTAGAGCAGAAGCAGCAATATCGCCAGATATGTCTTACACAGCAACTTTTTCATCTTCGGAAAGAACTTTGGTCAAGCAGATTATGACGAGCATCAGCAAGGAAAGCGCGGCACCGTAGTTCCACATGGAGGAGTTGATGTTCTCCTGAATGATGGTGCCGAAAAGTTTTATCTTGTTGTTGGTCAGGAACTCGGAAATCGCAAACGTGCTGACCGTAGGCATAAACACCATAAGTATCCCGCTCCATATCGCCGGTTTGCTCAATGGCAGAGTAACCTTGAAGAACACCTGAAAGGGAGTCGCGCCGAGGTCTTCCGCCACGTCGGCATAGGACTTGTCCATCTTGCTCAGTGACACGTAGATGGGATAAATCATGAACGGAAGATAATCATACACCATACCGCAGAGCAGGGTGCCCTTGCCGAGGCCGATGCCCAGCATATTGAACAGTTC
Source organism: Bacteroidales bacterium (assembly GCA_024401975.1). Lineage (GTDB taxonomy): Bacteria > Bacteroidota > Bacteroidia > Bacteroidales > UBA932 > Cryptobacteroides. The sequence goes on from JAKSKB010000080.1 coordinate 2,740, forward strand.
TGCGGTGGCGAGAGTCCTCATCAGGGCGTTCACCCACATCGGAAGGATAAACAGGGCTGCTGTGACGGCTGACTTGTTGAAACTGCGTCCGGCAAGTATCCACGCGGCTGGATATCCTATCAATATGCACAGAATGGTGGTCTCGATGGCAATTTCAAGCGAGAGCGCGAACGTGGCCAGGGAGTCGCCGTCGGAAAAAAATCTGGTTATCGTAGACAAAGTGAAATGCCCCTGCCCGTCCTGAAGCGCATATATGAGTATGAGCACCAGGGGGAGTGCCACGAAAATCATCAGGAAGATGAAATACGGAAGATTCCAACTGGCCTTTTTAGTCATTTTTTTGCGGAAATTTTTATGTCCTTGGGGGCGATGCTTATGGCCACAAGGTCTCTATTGTCATATACTTCCTGTGTGTCGGCATATATAAGGGCTTCTCCCGCAGTGACAATCTCAAGGTGATAGTGGTCTCCCTTGTAAAGAGGGAAGCGTACCCTTCCGACAAGTTCGCCTTCATCGGCGTAATCCATAAGGCCCACCTTGTCGAAGGCAACGCTTGCGCATACGGTGTCACCGGCCTTGAATTCGCGAGGGATTTTGCACTCGAAACGACCTCCCAGGAAGGTAACGTGATTTTCATCCAGCACTTCTGCATCGAAACTGTTGCAGACGCAGTCCTTTTTCATCACCTGTATGTCCTGCGGCTTTATGAGCATCCCTACTTCTGTCCCAGGCTCGAAGGCGTTGTAGTCCTGTATCTGCATCTCGTATCCTTCTTCCGTATCTACGAACATCTCATAATGAACGCCCTTGAACGTGCAGGATCTGACCACACCGTTGAACTGGCAGCTGTCGTTGCGGTTCATTATGTATATGTCCTCGGGACGAACCACCACGTCCACGGGCGTGTTCTCTCCGAAGCCTTCGTCAATGCAGTCGAAATCGTGGCCGATGAAATTTACCTTTCTGTCACGTATCATTGTCCCGTTGAGGATGTTTGAATCTCCTATGAAGTTGGCTACAAAGGAGTTGCATGGCTCATTGTAGATGTCGGCAGGGGTGCCTGTCTGCTGAATCCTGCCCTCGTTTATAACGATGATTCTGTCAGAGAGTGTGAGGGCTTCTTCCTGGTCGTGCGTGACGTAGATGAAAGTGATGCCCAGTTTGTCGTGCATCTCCTTCAATTCTATCTGCATGTCCAGGCGCATCTTTCGGTCAAGCGCGCTGAGCGGCTCGTCAAGCAGGAGCACCTGCGGCGAGTTAGCCAGCGCCCTGGCGATTGCGACTCTCTGCTGCTGCCCTCCTGAGAGGGAATCCACATCTCTCTGCTCGTAGTCGGTCAGGCTTACAAGCTTGAGCATCTTGCGGACACGCTTGTCGATTTCCTTGTCCGGGACGTTTTTCAATTTCAGGCCGAAAGCTATGTTTTCATAGACGTCGAGGTGAGGGAAAAGGGCATAGCGCTGGAAAACGGTGTTGAGAGGCCTTTCATACGGAGGAACCCCCGTGAGATCCTTTCCGTTGAGGTATATGCTTCCCTGGTCAGGTTCCTTGAAGCCCCCTATGATTTTGAGAAGAGTTGTCTTGCCGCAGCCGGAAGGACCGAGAAAGGTCACGAACTCGCCTTTCCGAATCTGGAGATTTATGTCTTCCAGAATCACCTTTCCGTCGAAATGTTTGCTGACGTTCCTGATGTCAATGATTATGTCTTGTGCCATTGTAGCTAACGTTGTCGGGATATATGTGTTTAAATCAGCCCTTGTTGATATACAATATGTCTCCTGCCTGAAGGATTGTGTCTCCGTGCGGGATAATCGTCGTATCTTTTCTCTTTATCATCAGAAGCTGCTGGTTGGTCTCACAGGGATAGTCCCTTACCATATGGCCATTCCATTTGCTCTCCTTCCGTATTTCGCGCTCGATAATATTCACACCCACCCTTTCCCTGAATTCCTTCGAGCACAGTATGAGACTGTCACCAGCATCGACACGCGAATCGCCGTTGGGAATCAGCCGGCTCCCGTCCGCGCGTATGAGCATACAGATGATAGTGCCCTTGTCCAGCCCCAACTCTTTGACAGTTTTTCCGGCCCAGGGGCTTTCCGTCGTGACGCTCATCGAATGGCACTGCAGATCGGCCTGCTCGGCGAAATCATTGAAGAAGGTTTTTGCGTCCGCCTCAGGGTCGATGACATCCATCTTTCTGGCGGCCAGAGGAATGAGCGATCCCTGCAACGCTATGGATATCAAGACAATCACGAATACGGTACTGAATATGTCGTGTTCGATCTGTCCGGCTCCCAGAGTGGCAGTGA
>JAKSKB010000081.1 GCA_024401975.1 Bacteroidales bacterium
GTGTCAAACTTCCGAGGAAAAGTGCGGAATATTCGATTTTTTAAGTATATTCGGTGGATTGAATCAAATAAAGTCAACAACACCTTACAACCAGATAGCTATGTCTAAAGAAATGTCAAGAAGGACTTTCCTCAAGACCGGCGCCGTTGCCACTGCAGCCCTTGCGGCGGCTCCTGACACCGTTTTCGGAAAATCATCGAAAAAGAAGGTCGCTCCTAGCGACAAAATCAACATCCTCGGTGTGGGAATCGGAGGAAGAGGTTCCAGCGACCTCAACCACCTCTCCAGCCAGAACATCATCGGTCTTTGTGACGTGGACTGGAAATACGCCGCCCCCGTTTTCGAACGCTATCCTCAGGCCAAGCGCTACAAGGATTTTCGCGTGATGTTCGATGAGATGCTCAAAGACGCCGATGCGGTGATGGTAGCTACGGCTGACCACACCCACGCGATAGTCGCCGCCAATGCCATCGCAGCGGGGAAGCACGTGTATTGCGAGAAACCTCTTACGCATACCGTTTATGAATCAAGGCTTCTCGCCAAACTTGCCGCCAAGTACAAGGTCGCTACTCAGATGGGCAACCAGGGAGCTTCCGGAAAGGAGACAGCCCGCGCCATCGAATGGATTCAGAACGGAGAAATCGGAGAGGTCAGGAAGGTGGAGAGCTTTACCGACAGACCTATCTGGCCTCAGGGACTTAACGTGCCTACGGCAGTTGACCCGATTCCCGACACACTCGACTGGGATCTCTTCATAGGACCTGCCAAGTACCGTCCGTTCAACAACATCTATCATCCGTGGAACTTCCGCGGCTGGTGGGACTTCGGTACCGGAGCTCTCGGTGATATGGCCTGCCACATCCTGCACGCTCCGTTCGCGGCTCTCAAGCTGACTTCTCCCATCAAGGTTCAAGGCAGTTCCACAGCGCTTCTGACAGATTGCGCCCCTACCGCGCAGATAGTGAAGATGACGTTCCCCGCAAGGGAGAACCTTCCCAAGGTGGCGATGCCGGAAGTGGACGTATGGTGGTATGACGGAGGACTTCTCCCCGAGCGTCCCGAAGATATGGAAATAGGCAAGGATCTTCTCCAGAGCGGAGGCGGTTCGATATTCCACGGTACGAAGGACACGCTCGTGGTAGGTTGCTACGGTGTGGAACCGTATCTTCTTTCGGGTCGCGTACCTGCTTCTCCGAAAGCCGATGCCCAGACCATCGATATAGACGATCATCAGATGGATTGGGTGCGCGCCTGCAAGGAGGATGCATCTGTCAGAGTTCCTTCCAAGTCGGATTTCAGCATAGCCGGGCCTCTCAACGAGATGGTTGTAATGGGAGTGCTTGCCGTAAGGCTCCAGTCTCTCAATCAGGTTCTCCATTGGGACGGAAAGAATATGAAGTTCACCAATATTCCGGAAGGGGCCACCATCCGGACAATGAAGGAGGACAGTTTCTCCGTCAGCGAAGGTCATCCCACTTTCAACAAAGTGTACACCGACCCTGTCGATGCCAATGCTTATGCTCAGGAGCTCATCAAGCACACCTATCGTGACGGATGGTCTCTGCCTGAAATGCCGGAATAATCAACATTTACAAAAGCAATATGAAAAAATCTATCGCATTAGCCGCTTCTGCAGTGGCGACAACAGTTTTGATTTCCTGCGGCGGCAACGCTGCCAAGGGTGGCGTGGAAGAAATCATCGTGCCCGCTCACGACGGTGTCCCGGAGTATGCCATAGTCAACGCCCCGCAAGTTGACCTTGACGGGTATGAAGTTGACGAGGAAGGATTCATCAAGATATTCAACGGCAAGGACCTTGAAGGTTGGAGAGGTTACGGCAAGGATCGCTGCCCTTCTATGTGGACGGTTGAGGACGGCTGCCTCAAGTTCAATGGAGCAGGTGGCGGTGAGGCCCAGCAGGGAGACGGAGGAGACATCATCTTCGCCCGCAAGTTCAAGAATTTCGAGCTCAGGTTCGACTGGAAGGTTGAAAAGGGTGCCAATTCCGGAGTGTTCTATCTCGCCCGCGAGGTGAAGGAGAAGAATGACGAAGGTGATATGGAATACGCTCATATCTACCTTTCCTCTCCGGAATATCAGATTCTTGACAACGAGAACCATCCTGACGCGAGACTTGGAAAGACCATCGGTATCCGCCAGTCATCTTCGCTTTACGATATGATTATCGCGGAGCCCCAGAATGCCAAGCCCTGGGGTGAGTGGAACAGCGGAAGCATAATGGTTTACGAAGGCACTGTCGTTCACGGTCAGAACGGGGCGAACGTACTTGAGTATCATATGTGGACTCCCGAGTGGACCAAGCTTATCAACAGCGGAAAATTCGCAAAGGACAAGAGCCCTCTCGCATTCGAACTCCTCAACAACTGCGGAGGTGACGAGCACGAGGGTTACATCGGATTCCAGGATCACGGTGACGTGGTTTACTATCGCAATATCCGCGTCAAGATATTCGATTAGTCCCAGCGCTTCGTACAGTATGCCGGACGAAATATCGAGAAGGACTTTCCTCAAGACAGGGGCTGCCGTCACGGCAGCCCTTGCAGCCGCACCCGGGAACGTCTTCGCAAAAACCGGGAAACGGAAGAAGGCGTCACCGGGCGACCGGCTCAATATCCTCGGTGTCGGTATAGGCGGGCGCGGTTCCTCGGATCTTCGGGAACTTGAGAGCCAGAACATCATCGGCTTGTGCGATACTGACTGGAAATATGCCGCTAGCGTGTTTGCCCGCTATCCGGATGCAAAGCGCTACAGCGATTATCGCGTGATGTTCGATGAACTGCTGTCTGACGCCGATGCCGTGATGGTGGCCACGCCGGACCATACGCACGCAATCATTGCGGCAGAGGCCCTCGCTGCAGGGAAACACGTATATTGCGAGAAGCCCCTGACCCATACCGTCTATGAATCCCGTCTTCTGACCAGACTTGCCGCAAAATACAGGGTGGCCACGCAGATGGGCAATCAGGGCGCGTCCGGTGAGGGTGTGAGACAGGTCTGCGCCTGGATATGGAACGGTGAGATAGGAGAAGTCACCAAAGTGGAGGCTTTTACAGACAGACCCATCTGGCCCCAGGGACTGGAGGTCCCCCGTCAGGTGCACAAGGTCCCCGCCACCCTCAATTGGGATGGATTCATAGGACCTGCTCCCTTCCGCCCGTACAACAGGGTTTACACCCCCTGGAATTTCCGAGGGTGGTGGGATTTCGGTACCGGCGCTCTCGGAGATATGGCCTGTCATATTCTTCATCCGGCGTTCAAGAGCCTCAGGCTCGGGTATCCGTCAAGGGTACAGGCGAGTTCCACGGCGCTGCTGACGGATTCCTGCCCTAACGCGCAGATAGTCAGAATGGTATTTCCTGCGAGGGACAATATGCCCCGTGTGGCTATGCCGGAGGTTGAGGTGTGGTGGTATGACGGAGGACTGAAGCCTCCCAGACCGGAAGGACTTCTCCCCGGTGCCGAGCTTAACGATGGCGGCGGGGCTCTCATTTTCCACGGTACAAAGGACACGCTCATCTGCGGATGTTACGGTGCGAACCCCTATCTGCTGTCCGGGAGGAAGCCCTCGGCTCCGCAGGTGTTACGCGAGATAAAGGAAACTCACCAGATGGACTGGGTGCGCGCTTGCAAGGAGGACCCGTCAAACCGTGTCCCGAGCGCATCCGATTTCAGTGAAGCAGGTCCGTTCAACGAGATGGTCGTGATGGGAGTTCTCGCAGTGCGTCTACAGGCTCTTGACCGTGAATTGGAATGGGACGGGGAAAATATGAGGTTCACCAACATTCCTCCGGACGCCACCATCAGGACTATGATAAGGGATGGATTTTCGGTAACCGACGGGCATCCTTCGTTCGACAAGACTTATTCGGATGAGGTTAATGCGTGCGAATTTGCGCGAAGCCTTATCAAGCACGAGTATAGAGATGGCTGGAAACTTCCGGCCATGCCACAGTAATTTCCAAATATTTTCAAATATGAAAAAAATAATCATTGCGATTGCTTCAATCGCGTTTGTATTTTCCTTTGCATCCTGCTCTCAAAAGCCGGCGAAGAAGGAAATGGGTATCCAGCTTTATTCACTCAGAACCCTCATCGGCAGCGACGAGGATTTCGCCGCCAACAAGACTGAGGTTCTCAAGGCTCTTGCCGATATGGGCTACACCTGTGTGGAGGCCGCAAGCTATGACGGAGAAGGGCATATTTACGGCGAAGAGCCCGAGCAGCTCAAGGCAGATCTCGATGCAGCGGGTCTCAAGATGATATCCACGCACGTGAATCATTGGCTTGATGATGAAAATCTGGCTTCAAAGGATTTCAGCAATCGTATGGATTGGTGGAAGACCTGCATCGCCGCCCACAAGAAACTCGGCGTGAAGTACATCGTGATGCCTTCAATGCCGGGTGACCTTCCCACTCTCGCCGACGTCAAGACTTATTGCGAGTACTACAACGCCATAGGCAAGTTGTGCGCCGATCAGGGGATGAAGTTCGGTTTCCACAATCATTCCGGCGAATTTGAGAAGATAGAGGGAAAGGTCTTCTATGACTATATGATAGAAAACACCGACCCCCGTTACGTTTTCTTCCAGATGGATGTCTATTGGGCGGACAATGCGGGAGTGAGTCCGGTTGAATATTTCAAGCGCTATCCCGGACGTTTCGAATGCATCCACGTAAAGGACTGGCGGGAAGTGGGGCAGAGCGGGAAGGTCGGTTTCGATGCCATCTTCAACAATGCGGCCCTGGCCGGAGTGAAGGATTATGTGGTTGAAATCGAAGAGACCAGCCCCGAAGTGGGAGATATCTTGGAATCTTGCAGAATCAGCGCAGATTATCTTCTCTCCGCTCCTTTCGTGAAGGAATCATATTCCGAATAGGGGAGGACCGGTTTTCAATGTTCGCCGTGTTGCGGTGAGCGAAATGAACATTGAGCCACGGAGACACCCGCTG
>JAKSKB010000082.1 GCA_024401975.1 Bacteroidales bacterium
GACTTCGACAGAGACGACGGTGATTTTCCCCAGATTCAGTCTCTGGTTTTCCCGGTCGTTTGCAAAGATGAACCCTATGCTTTGAAAAGAATCTTCCGAGGGAGCCACGACGGCTTTGAAGAATGCGTCAGGGACAGCCACCTCATTGACACCGATTGTACAAGGTTCTGAACTTTCGAAAAGCGGTCCGCACACGATATAGACGTAGCCGAATTTACGTGCCCAATCCCGGCATCTGTCTTCAAGGACCTTCCATACCTTGCGGTTCAGTTCCGGTGTCTGCGGACATATGTTCGTCATATGAAAACAGTCTTTCATCGCTTTTTTTGACCATTTCATATCCGCTGCCGGTGCCATATGCCCTCTGTCGAATCCGGAATAACTGTAGTCTCCCGTCCTGGCCTGAGGCCAGGGGAACCTGTCGTCACAGGTGAAACGGCTTTCGCGTCCAATCTCCCCCTGCGTCCGGGCGGAACTCAAGCGGTAAGCCACCCATACGGGGTTTTTCTTCAAAGTATCGTAACATACTGTGAAGCCCTCGTATGCTATCACTATGTCGGAATCTTCGTAATGCGGCAGTTCGGAAAAAGAAGCATCCGCCGGGTAAGGCTCCTGAGAAGCGGCTATCCTGCATAAAGAAAAAAACAGAAGTGCGAAAACCAGTCTTTTCACAATTTTCAAATATAGACAATGCCTTCGAAAATGACAAACGGGAGAAAAACCTGCATGCTTTTCTCCCGTCTGCTCAAAAATACACTATTAACCAGATAACCAAAAATCAAAATCTGTTGACGCGAGACAATTCAAGTACCGTGCCAAACTAATGAATCCTTTCTATTTTCAGTTGCTGTATGGTGTATTTCTTTCCGTTGAAGTTGACGAACAGGGTTACGAAAAATTTTTCTCCTCCCGCATTGAGGGTTCCGAGCGCATATTTCATGTTGCCTTTCCCTGCCGTGTGGTCTATGGTGAAGGAACGTGGACTGTAGGAATCGAAGAATGATTTCAGAATCCATTTCGCTTGATTTTTGCTGACGTCTCCCGTTTCAGAGAATATGGATATTTCAAGATTGTCGGCAAGCCAGGGGGAGAGACTATCCACATTGCCCTGCGATATGTATTTCGCTATGGGATTGAACACGTCGAAGCCCTGCTTCTGCGCATAGGTGCAGACTGCGGAAAAAATGCCGCAGACAAAAATGAAATATTTGAAAACGACTTTCATCCGCATCATCTTATAGAATTGCAAATACCAAGCCACCTTTTTATCTTTGCAAGATAGGAAATTTCTGCCGAAAATGAAGATGACAATGCTTGCAGTCGGAAAAACCGATGTGGAATGGGTGCGTGGCGGACTTGAACTCTACCTCTCACGCCTCCGCCATTATGTTCCTTTCTCCATCTGTGAACTTCCCGAGTTGAAAAACGCCTCGTCGCTTACGGAAGAGATGATTCGTGAGAAGGAAGGCGAACTCGTGCTCAGGTCGGTCAAACCATCGGATGAGGTGATACTTTTGGATGAGAGGGGGGAGGAATACAGTTCGGTCGGATTCGCGTCGATGCTTGAGGACAGGATTTCAAGAGGCCGTCGCGACATTGTTTTTGTGATAGGTGGCGCTTACGGGTTCAGCGGTCCGGTCTATGAAAGGGCGGACGGGAAAATATCCTTGTCAAAGATGACGTTCTCCCATCAGATGGTAAGAACGATTTTTGCAGAGCAGTTGTACCGCGCGTTCACCATAATGAAAGGTGAGCCGTATCACCATCAGTGAATATGAAGATTTCAGGTAAATTCGCCAGATGTCTGACAGGACTTCTCCTGACTGTCAGTATGGTGCTGGTAGCCGTAAGGCTGTTCCAGAAAACTACACCGTGGGACAGCGTGAGACCGGCCCGTCGGCTGGAGAAAATCTTGAATCATCGGATATCCGTCCTTGATTCATACACGTCGGCCGTTATGAAAAGAAGCGGGGAATCGGGCAGGGACATTCGCACTCTGCCAGAGGATATGATCATATATTGTTTTGAGAATGACTCCCTGAAGGCCTGGCGGCATCAGTTCCCGGTGAAGAACGACTTTCTCGGCAGAACGGTATTCCGTCAGAGCATAGGCCGCCGGGGGGATGAACTGTCTTCCCCTCTTGCGACTGTCGGCACGGAATACTCCTTCATCAATATGGGGCCGGGCTGGTATCTTGTCAGGAAGAGCGAGTCGGGCAGTATGGTTGTCATATCCGGTCTGGAGATATCCAACATATTTACGCGGAGTTCGCTCAATAGCGTCAACCCCAACCTTAAACTGGACCGCCGATTTTCGGTCAAGCCCCTGTCCCACAGTGAAGGCACTGCGGTTTCCCTGGATGGGAAACCTCTGTTCAAGGTGGTATATGAATCGATGCCCGAGACCATATCCGGCAATTCGGCGTTGCTGTGGATTGCATATGCCCTGTTTCTGTGCGCTGTCCTGATTTTCATGCATACGGGCAAGGGGATGCGGCGTTACGTGATGTCATTGCTGTCCATAATTGCATCAGGGGCGGTTATGATACTTCTCGGATTGTCATTGCGCGAAGAGACCCGCCTGTTTTCTCCTGTGCTGTATGCCGACGGATGGCTGTTCTCTTCCTTCGGAGCAGTCCTGCTGCTGAATCTCAGCGTGGTTCTGGCTATATTGTGCCTGTACGGTGCGTCCGGGATGTTTGGCGAGATTGTCGCGAGGAAAGGGAAAAAGGCCGCCACGGCAGTCCGTTGTCTGCCCATCGTTCTGGTTGCCTGCCTTCCGACGCTGATATTTTTCGAATTCAGGAGTATCGCCCTGAACTCAAGTATCCCGCTCGATTTGTTCGGGTTGACCACCCCGAACATTTACAGCGTAGTCTTCTATCTGTCGATGATATCAGTACTCTCGATGGAAGCTCTGCTCCTGAAGATGGCCGGTCTGAAACTGACGTCCGGAAGCACGAAAGTGGCGATTTCGGTGGCTCTTGCAGTATTTCTGGTATCGATGTCCTCCGCATTCGGGCTCCGCAGGGAACAGGCCCGCGTATCCATACTGGCCAACAGGCTTTCAATAGACCGGGATATTGCACTCGAAATGCGTCTCCGTATGATAGAACACGCCATAGCCGGTGACAACTGGATAGCGACCCTGTCCAGGGTACATGGTTCTGGTGATGTCATACTTAACAGAATAATGGAATCATATCTGGTCAGGGCCTCGCAGGATTATGACATATCCGTGTTCGTGTACGGCTCTGCCAACGAGTCGGATGAAGCTGCCGCCGCCATACGGCACTGCGTGGAAGATGGAATCCCCATATCCGAAGGTTCCCATTTCGTGTTCTGTCCGGCTAACGGAGCTATGTCCACATACTCAGCCCTGTTCACCTACTACGGTGAGCAGGATGGTATCTCACACGTGCTGCTCAGGATGGAACCCAAGTCCAACGGCAACTATGTGGGATATCGTGCGCTCATCGAACCTTCCGTACCCGGAAAGGTAACTCTCCCTTCGCGGTATTCGTATGCCAGATATGTGGGAAAGGAACTGGTATCCGTGTCTGGCAATTACACTTATCCTATGGTCATCAAGGATATGCTGGAATACCACATCTTTTCCACCTCCGACAGTCACGTCATATACGACGGATATTATCACCACATCAACAGGATATCCGAAGATGAAGTCATATTGATTTCGCGCCCGCGCAACGGCGCCTTGAAATATTGCTTCGCCGTGGCGTTCATATCCCTGCTGGTGTACCTCGCCCTCTTGCTTGTGTGTATCCGTGACGGGAAGAGCGGAACCCTGACAACGGGGCGGAACTTTTACCGGTCAAGGGTGAAATCTATCCTCATCATATCCCTCGTGGTCACTCTCGTGACTATGGCTGGAGTGAGCGTGGCCTTCGTGTATAAGCGCAATGAAGCCAACCGGAGAGCTCTGATGATAGATAAGATAAATGCAGTGCAGTCACTGCTTTCCGAGAAATGCAAGGATTATCTGACCCCCGACGAATTGCTCGGGGAGGGGTTCGCTGCAGACCTGCGCCTTGTAAGTGCCGTCAATTTCACGGACATAACGCTGTACACGACTGACGGCAAAGTGTTCGCTTCCACGGCCCCGGGCATCTATGAAAGAATGTATCTGGGCAGCCGCATCGACGAAGGGGCCCTGTACAACATCAGTAAACTGTCACGCCGCTATTACATATCAGATGACCATTTCGGGGAGAAGAAATATTTTACCCTCTATGCTCCTTTACGCAACGGAAATGGGGAAGTGCTAGCCATAATGGCAGTGCCCTATCTGAATCGGAACTTCGATTTCGAAAAGGAAGCGGTACAGCATCTTATGATAGTGTTCACAGTATTCCTGATACTCCTCCTCTTTGCCAGATTCGCAATTCTCGCCGTTGCGGACAAACTGTTCCGGCCACTTGTAGTGATGGGAGAAAAGATGAACAGTGCCGATATAGGCCGGCTCGAACACATAGATTATGAGAACGAGGATGAACTGACCTCCCTTGTCGAGTCATACAACAGGATGGTGGACGAATTATCCGAAAGTACCCGGCAGTTGGCACAGGCAGAAAGGGACAGGGCCTGGAGTTCCATGGCCCGTCAGGTAGCGCACGAGATAAAGAACCCGCTCACTCCGATGAAACTTCAACTCCAGCGTCTCATACGCCTTAAGCAGAAGGGGGACGAGAACTGGCAGGAAAAATTCGAAGAAGCTTCATCGATGCTTCTGGACCATATAGATATGCTTTCCGAGACAGCCAACGAATTCTCCACGTTCGCCAAGCTCTATTCGGAGCCCTCCACTGCCATAGACCTTGACCTTATGCTGAAGGAAGAAGTGGCTATGTTCGACAAGGTGGACGGCGCTGGAATAGGCTATATGGGC
>JAKSKB010000083.1 GCA_024401975.1 Bacteroidales bacterium
CTCTCGGGAAAGCGGCATCACCGCCATCTCCGGAACAGGCGGCCAGAAAAAGGAGACAGAGTGACAGCAGCTGCAATTTGATGATGTGTGATATCGTTTTCTGCATTACGGTCATCATACGAAAAGATTTGTGAAGAATATGACTAATATGCCTACAGGGGCGATGTATTTGATAAAGAACAAGATGACGCGCTTGCCGCCAAGTTCGGCAAGCAGCTTGCTGCGGTCCATCTTCCATCCGGCGAGATAGGTGAAGAACAGCGAGCCGAACATCATAAGGAAGTTGGCTGTAAGGGAGTCGAAGAATCCGAAGATATTGTCTCCAAACAGCCTGATGTTCGATAGCGGACCGAAGGACAGGGAACACAAGGCTCCCACCATCCAGGTGCCGGCAAAAATCAAAGCCACGGAGGCTCTTCTGGAAAGATGCTTCTGCTCAACCAGATAGGCCACCCCGACTTCAAACATCGATATTGAAGAAGTAAGAGCCGCCACAACAATGGTGAGGAAGAAGAGGACGGAAACAATCCTGCTCAATATCGGGGAAATCGCTCCCATCTGCACGAATATGGATGGCAGTGTCTCGAAAATCAGTCCCGGTCCGGCTCCTGGTTCTATGCCGGCTGCGAACACTGCCGGCATTATGGCGAACCCGGCAATCATTGCGAAAAGAAAGTCGAATCCTGCCGTACCCAGACTAGAGGCAATGAGTTTGCTGTCCCTTTTCATATAGGACGAATAGGTAAGTATGGTTCCGACACCCAGGGACAGAGAGAAGAATGACTGCCCTAGGGCATCTGCGACGGTTTCCGGCGTTACCTTGGAGAAATCGGGTTTGAGAAGGTACTCCACTCCGGCCTCCGAGCCGGGAAGGGTCAGCGAATAGAGGGCGACAACGAGAATGAGTATGAAAAGAACGGGCATCGAGATGTTGTTGAATCTTTCTATGCCCGACTTGACTCCGGCAATGACTATCAGGGCTGTGATCCCGAGAAATATTGTGAATGTCAGCAGAGGTTTCCAAACGGCTGAGGATAGAGTTGCGAATGTGTCTGCCGTATTCCCTTCAAAACCATTGAACAGGGACTGAACGAAATAGTCGATTGACCATCCTCCGACTACGCTGTAGAATGACAGGATTATCAAAGGCGTTATCACGGTTATCAGGCTCATCCACTTGAGAGGGGAGTCCGGGGCCACCTTTTCCACCGCTCCGAAGGTGCTTGACTGGGTGCTGCGTCCAAGCACCGATTCACACAGGAAAATGGGCAGCGAGATCAGAAGACCGCAGATAATGTAAATCAGGATGAATGCCGCACCTCCGTTCTGGCCCACAATATATGGGAAGCGCCAGATGTTTCCAAGTCCGATGGCGGATCCGGCCATTGCCAATATTGCCGCCCTTTGGCTTGTGAAATTCTCTCTCTTCCCCATAATACGGTCAGAATATGATATTTGTTATGAAGATTGCGACGATAGCCAGCGGGGCAATCCACTTTATGCTGAAATAAACGAACGGGAAAATCTTCTTGTTCCGGGTATTCAGCCCGCCGTTGGTTATCTCTTCCCGGACGTCCTCCTTCTTCATCACGAACCCCACGAAAATAACCACCAGAAGCGCCAATGCCAGAAGCAGAACGTTGGAGCAGAACCAGTCGAATATATCAAAAATGTTCTTGCCCGCAACCGTATATCCCGAAAGCGGCCCGAACGACAGGGAACAGATCACTCCCAGTCCTCCGCACAGAAGGAAGAGCAGAAGACATCCCGCTTTCCTGCTGATGTTGAACTTCTCGAACAAGAAGGAGACGCCGACTTCCACCAGCGATATGCAGGAGGTCATTGCGGCCACCACTATGCTGCAGAAGAACATTATCGAGATGACGGTACTGAGAATAGGGAGTTCCGTTCCTATGGAGGAGAATATGTAGGGTATGCTCTGGAAGATGAGTCCGGGACCGGCTCCGGGCTCTATTCCGGCCGCGAACACTGCCGGCATAATGGCAAAGCCGGCAAGGAGGGCGAAGGTCATATCCGCAAGGGAAGTCCCGGCACTGGAGCCCACGATGTCTTCCTTGCTGTTGATGTATGAGCCGTATGTGATGATGGCTCCCATCCCCAGGGACAGGGAGTAGAAACTCTGTCCCAGGGCGTATGCGCAGGATTTTGCATCAATCTGGCTGAAATCAGGTTTGAGCAGATAGCTGACCCCTGCACCTGCTCCGGGCAGGGATATGGAATATACAGCCATACCCAGAATCAGCAGGAACAGCACTGGAATGGAGATTTTGCTGAATTTCTCTATGCCGCTTTTCACACCGTGTCCCACGATGAAACAGCTTATGCCCAGAAATAGCAGATGCATTACCACAGGTGCCCGGGATGAGCTGATGAAGGACCCGAAAATGGATGTAACCTCATCCGGCTCCGAACGGACGAATTCTCCTGTGCACGATCTCAGGAAAAAGTCCAGAGACCAGCCTCCTATGACGCTGTAGTAGGAGCAGATGAGCAGAGGGATGAAGATTGCGAGTATTCCCGCGAACCTCCAGGTCTTCTTGCCCGGCCTGAGTGCTGACATCGCTCCGTATGCGCTCAGACGGCTCCTTCTGCCTATGGTCACTTCCGCAATGAAAACAGGAAGTGATACCAGAACAGTGGCGAGTATATAAATCAGAATGAAAGCGGCCCCACCGTGTTCTCCAACGATGTAGGGGAAGCGCCAGATGTTTCCGAGCCCTATCGCGGACCCTGCCATTGACATTATCACAGCAGCACGGCTGCCGAAATATTCCCTTTTCGCCGCCATTATTTCCTAGTATATACCACGAATTCGAATTCGTAACCTGTTTCTTCGTCCTTGAATGTTTCGGAACTTGATTCCACTTTCCAGATATCCGGATTTATCTCGGGGAAGAATGCGTCAGCCTCGGGAATGGTGGTATGGACGTGCGTTATGAACAGCCTGTCCATCATATCGATGGCGGCTTTGTATACGGATGCCCCTCCCATTATGAAGCATCTTTGTGCGTCCTCCTTTTCAGCTTCGGCAAAAGCTTCGTCGAAACTGTAGACACAGGTCGCTTCGGGGATGGGGTCACCTCCGAGATTCAGCACGATGTTCTTCCTGCCTTTCAGCGGGTGGAAGGGAAGGGAGAAGTAGGTTGTGCGTCCCATTATCACGGGACATCCCTGGGTGGTCCGCTTGAAATATTTAAGATCCTCGCTCAAGTGCCAGGGAAGGCCTCCCCTGACTCCTATTGCGTGGTCGTCGGCAATAGCCACTATCAGACATTTTTCCATAGGCCGTTATACTGCTACCGGGGCCTTGATGGCCGGCCAGGGGTCGTAGCCGACAAGTTCAAAGTCCTCATATTTGAAATCAAAAATGCTCTTTACATCCGGGTTCAGCTTCATTGTCGGAAGAGGACGGGGCTCTCTTGAAAGCTGTTCCCTGACCTGGTCGAAGTGGTTCAGGTAAATGTGCGTGTCACCGGTCGTGTGGATGAATTCTCCGGGCTCCAGTCCGCATACCTGTGCTATCATCATCGTCAGGAGGGCGTAGGATGCTATGTTGAACGGAACACCGAGGAAGGTGTCGGCGCTGCGCTGGTACAGCTGGCAGCTGAGCTCTCCGTCTGCCACGTAGAACTGGAAGAAACAGTGGCAGGGAGGCAGGGCCATCTTGTCAACGTCGGAAGGATGCCAGGCACAGACTATCACCCTGCGTGAGTCGGGGTTTTTCTTAATGGTTTCAATAACTTCCGACAACTGGTCTATGACGCGCCCGTCGGGGGTCTGCCAGCTCCTCCACTGCTTGCCGTAGACGGGACCGAGATCTCCGTTTTCATCGGCCCATTCGTCCCAGATGGTCACTTTGTTGTCGTGGAGGTAGGCTATGTTGGTGTCACCGCTGATGAACCACAGAAGTTCGTGGATGATGGATCTCAGATGCACTTTCTTGGTGGTCAGCAGGGGAAAACCCTCCTGAAGGTTGAAGCGCATCTGATGACCGAAGATACTTTTGGTGCCGGTCCCGGTGCGGTCGCTTCTGACCACACCCTTGTCCATTATCTCCTGTAACAGGTCCAGATATTGTTTCATACTATCTTACACTGAATGCGAATATGATGGCCTCTTTGAACAGCTTGCCGGGTTTGAGCACGGTACAGGGGTAGTCGGGATTGTTGGGACTGTCGGGGAAGTGCTGGCATTCGAGTGCCACTGCATCGTAGTCGTGGTAGATGCGTCCCCTCTTGCCTGCGGGACATCCTTCAAGCCAGTTTCCGGTGTATACCTGGATTCCGGGTTGTGTGGTGGTGATTTTCAGCACTCTTCCGGAAACCTTTGAGTACAGTTCCGCGGCATCCTGGAGCTGTCCGGGCATATATCCGTCTATGCACCAGCAGGCATCGTAACCCTTGCCGTAGTTGAGGGCAGGGAAATCTTTCTTGATATCACGTCCCAGAGTCTTTGCATTCTGGAAGTCCATAGGAGTTCCGGCGACGGCTTCAGGCTCTCCCACGGGGATGAGGGTGTCATCAGTGGGGAGGTATTCCGATGCGTTGAGCTTGAGGTAGTGGCGCAGGACGGAACCTTTGCCGTTGAGATTGAAATAAGCGTGGTTGGTCAG
>JAKSKB010000084.1 GCA_024401975.1 Bacteroidales bacterium
CAGATAGCCGTTGACTGCAGCTCCGGCTGTGGTGACATAGCGCATAGTGACACTCAGGTCCCTGTTCTTCCACGGACAGTCAAGAAGCAGATAGGTGCCCGGGACATTGCTGTTCGGCGACTTCTCAATCAGGCCGGCAAGCTTTTGCAGCAGAAGTTCCATTTCCGTAATGATTTCTTCCGCCTCATTGCCGTCAAGACCGGAGAATGCATAATAATCGGAACGGAACTTGCCTATCAGCGATGACACCATACGGTACAACGATGCCTGATTGAACCTGTCCGCCGATATCTTGCGGACGTATACGGATGTTTCTCCGTAAATCTGTTCGTCATCAGGCTGCAGCACATGGACCAGCTGGGAGAAGAGGTCCCCCGGATCACCGGTTATGCGTGATATCGGGTGGCCGGAATCAAGGGACACCTCGTTCAGAGCGACGTTCGCCAGAATCACCGGATTGAAGATGAGCTGCGACTCGTTGAAAAGGAAATCGGCAGGCACGCCATCGAACTCGAAGACAAACTTCAGGCTCAGAGCCTCTTCCTGTATGAACTGGTCCCGTTCAGTCGCCCTGATGAAGAATACTCTCAACCCGTGCCTTGCGTAAAGGTCGATAAGCGTCATGGAAGGGTTGTATACCGCGGAGGCCTCGTTGTTGTCATTCGAGAATGCAAAGATATCGGAGAACGGAAGTTCGCTGTACTCCCAAGGGCGTATCAACGGCACCCGTTTGTCTCCCACATATACGTGTACGTCACGGAATGACGGGTTCATAATGGCAAACGACATATACGACAGGTCGGATACGGGAGAATCGAAAGAAACGTTGACCTCCCATCTTCGTCCGTCAAGACGCACAAAAGACTGTACGGAGACGGGGAATATCCTGGTATGGAGAATAGGCAGGAAGCCGAATTCCGTCCCGTCAAGTTTGAACTGGCTTTTCGCATCGATATCGGTCACTCCAATACCCTGAATCGGCATTGTCCTTACGACGGCCGTCGCCGGCGTGGCATGTCCGACATGATACGGGGTCCGCAGGTCTGCATACGCCTTCAGTACGTCATCCTTTATCCTCTCGATGTCATCGTCCATCTCGTTTGTCTGATAGGCGATGGCTGACATTATCAGCTTCATCACGGGGTCGTCGATAAGCGGCTGGAGCTGCGTATTGTAGTTACTCTGCCTCCAAACGGATATTGCCTCATCCAGCAACTCCTTCGCCTTCTGCCTTGCATCAAATATTCTCTGGTCCATCTGAACTATATATAATCTTTATTTCCAGACCTGTATTCTGGAATCGTATTGATACTTCTCTTCTGAGCCCTTGATTACTCCGGATATCGTGACATTTATGACACGGCTGCGCTTATCATACTCCATAGTGGCCGACACATTCTGCAGACGCCTCTCGTACTTTACAACAATACTCTGCAGTTCGCTGGCAAACGTGTTCAGGTTTATTGACGACCCGGATATCTTCTTCCCGTAAACCCCGGACCGTCCGGTCACAACACCCTCGTCCTCGTCGAAATTCTCGAAAGTGAGATTGTTCAACAGGAAGCCGAAGTTTCTGTCTGCGGACAAACCGGACTGGGATGTCAGCAGGAGACGCAGGAAGGAAGATATGGATTTCCTGACATCCTCTTCCCGAGCCAGCCCCTCAGGCCCTATGCTTAGTGGCAACTGCAGTGAAATCATATCCGAATTCTATATCAATGGTGTAAATGTGTCATCTTCCTTAGGCGGAGCAACATACAAGGCATCGTACAAAGCCTTGTAGAGGCTGTCGTAAAGTTCCGTACGCAGTCTGGGACCGAGTTCTCCCGATATTTCATCACGCACCTGTCTCCGGAAGGTTCCGTCCGTATAATCGGATAACTTTTCGTCAATATATTTCTCCGTATCGGCCATAATTGTCTCGTGGAGTACCTGAGTCAGGCGTTCGCTCAGGGATACGCTCAACTTTTCAAAAAGGTCTTCCTCGATTTGCCTCTTCAGTTCATCCACGTCCAGACCGTCCTTCGCCGGTTCGACGTTATCAAGGCGTTCCAAAGCCTTTTCCAGATAAGTTTTGAGCCACGTCATCCAATTCTGGATATCATAGCACGACACCGCAGGCATCTCCTCTACGGCCCCCTGCGGCTTGAATATGAAATGGTTCGACGCGGACACGACGCCCATAAACAATTGCATCATATCCTTCACCGTATCGGAGGCACCGACATTGAGCAGCATGAGACGGAGATGTTCCAAAGTATTTCTGCCTTCCCCATCACTGAAATTGTCGTGAGCGATGATTCTCTCTACGCTTGAGACCACTTCCGAGCAATATTCCGATATCCTGCCGTCTCCACCTGCAAGCAGGAAGGGCGGGATATAGGCGTCATCTATCGAGCAGGCTCCGTCTGTAACCCTGAGCCTGACTACAGGCAGCACTCCGGCCTTATCAAGTTCTTCCGCGCTTCTTATGGAATACGTGTCTGCAGGACGCACCATCGCAGTACCGTTCAACTCATATTCCACTGTCGCCTCTGAGGCCGGGGCTACGCAGAAATAATACGTTCCATCCGTCAGGGACGGCATAGGAAATCTGACCTCCTCCTCGATGTCGACGAACAGTCCTCCAGGCAGCAGAGCGGTGCACTTCAGGCAGGGAATCTCGAAACTGTCCTTGACGAAGAACCCTTCAGTTTGCAGCGGCTAATCTGGGCGGATTCCGCATCTGTCTCCCAATATCGCCCTGACAGCGGCTACGCCACGCTGCTCCTCACCATCGCAGAGGTTTTCCAACAGCCTGGATGACAATACCATCCCGGGCGTCCATTTAATTCTTGAATTGATATCCATAAGGTCTATTGTATATCGCTGTTATAATTTAAGATGTCGTTGAATCCTGCTTTCTCCCCGGAAGGATGGGATCTGATATCCAGTTCGAAGGCCACATCATACGGAATAATCCATTCCCTGATGAATTCCCTCAGAGGGTCAAGTTCCTCTATCCTGCTTTTGAACTCCTCCGCAGTAAGTCCCGGTATGATAATCGAATATCTGGCCTCCGGCAACCAGGCCCGCGGCGACTCCGACTCGCTGAATCTGTGGCTCAAATCCATTTCCACCTTATAGCCGGTTATCGCCTCCAGCAGCATTTTCACGAAAGGCAGGTCGCCCCTGTACCGGGTGATATGCGGAAGCCAGGCCATGATTTTCCTGACGAAAGGATCCTTTTCAGCGTCAAGGTCCTGGCCGAAATACTCCTTCAGCAGTATCTTGGTCTTGTCGTGAAGTATTTCCGACACTTCTTTCTCGATTGCCATACGATAACGGAAAGCGAAGGTGTCAATCGGACTCAACGCCTCCAGAAGAAGACGGTTGCGCCAGCTCATCTCGTTATGGGCTGCCACAGGGTCCTTCGCCGTCCTCAGTTCCTCGTTGTCGGAAATCATCCCTTGGGGAAGAAGTCCCAGGAATCCGTCTCTGGACAGTTCCACCTCTCCGGCGGCCGGATTTACGGACAGGGCATCACTGCTGTAATTCCTGTAAAATGTACCCATACATTTCACAGACCATTTATTCTGCATTTCCGGATACATATATCCGAGCAACATTTCAGCACTGATTTCTTTATTCATAGCTGTCAAGTTCCAAATAATAATCCCTTCCTCCGCCACGGAAGCGCAATACGTCGTTTGCCGGAATCCCCAATTCGGAGAGAGTCAGACCGGCATACGGAAATTTCCCGTCAATCGTCCTGTATTCGTTCTGATAGAAGTCACACGGATTGCTGCCTTCCGGAAGAGCGGCCGCCACCCGCCGTCCGGGCTGCATTATGCGAAGCCGGCTGCCATCGGTACGGCTGACAACATAGTCCACGAAGACGTCCTCCCGAAGCAGGAGAGTTACATCCTCCTTCTTGTCGCGGCAGACGGTATCCAGCAATGCAGACACAGTCATATCGTTCGAGAACGCAGTCCTCTCGACCGGTTCCCAGCATTCGTGTTCCGGGCAGTCGTAATCGAATGCCTTGAATTCAGCCACTCCGGATGCAGGGGCGTCCCCGTCATAATAGAACATACGTCCGGCATCGGACCTGTCTCCTGATATTATCTTGAGCGCCTCCTGTACCTGAACGGCACCTACAATCGAAGCGGTAATGCTCGTTGTCGGAGCGGAAGCGGCCTTACGCACTGCCTTGACGGTGTTTGCACAGGAAACTCTGTTCTTCATCCCGGCCAAATCGGCGGAGTCCAGACCACAGGCATAACAGTTTGCCCCGGGAACGAACACGCGTACCGTACCTTCGGAGACACTTATCCCCCCGTCCACCCACGGCCTGTCCATACGGATACAGTGACGGTTGATGATGAAGCGTGCCCAACGGTTGTCCACGCACGAAATCACTACGTCCATAGCTTTTATCAGACCCAGACCGACATCGTGCACGATATCTCCTTCCAGAGTACGAATATCGGCTTTGCCGTCAATCTCCAACAGACGTTCCCGCACGACATCCACCTTCGGACGCCCGTTCACGGCATCCTGCGGACGGAACAGTACGGAACGGGACAGATTGCCTTCCTCCACCCTGTCAAAGTCAACGCAGAATATATGACCTACACCACAG
>JAKSKB010000085.1 GCA_024401975.1 Bacteroidales bacterium
TGTTCATTTCGCTCACTCCGACACGGCGCTGAAGCGCCTTATTAGTCAACCCCTTCGTATATATAAGCATTGTCAGCTCCGCATCAGCCAGCATTATATCGTATTGATTGACATACTTACCGTGCTAGAGCATCTGGGATTCTCCACGGTCAGTCTATCTGCGCGGATAAAGGGTGTCAGTTGACAATCAAGTCGAGAGCGGTGGGATCGTCAAGACTCTTGATATAGACCTGAACAACCTCGTCGCCTGTTTTCACCTCCTCGGCGAGATATTCGTGCTGTTCGGCGAGGTCGAGGTCCGGACATACTCAAGCGTGAAGTCGTATTTCTTTCCGGGAACGATATCCATCGACATATCCATTTCGGGAACAGAATCGTATCCGACGGCATCATTCATCTTGATATCGTTAATCCCTCAGATGGATAGTGTGGACAGTTTCGTAGTCGTACCAGTCGCGCAGACTAAGTGACAATCCCGACTGGTCGTAAACGTTGCTCCACTGGGTATCTTCGACAGTTCCGTTGTCCCAGACAAGATCCTTCCAGTGGACGTCCGACAGACACTGTCCGGCTTCATCAGGAGTGAGGATACCATTATGGGCTTCGAGAAAGTCGTGGGCCACTTCATAGCGCCACCAACTCTTGCTGTGAGGATTCCCCAAAATAGGATCCGGTTCTGTGGTGTAATACTTCGAAGCGAGCAGATGGTTTGTCATCAACATGAAATTCATACCGTCCGGCTTCCGGGTAATCAGGGTTTTCCATCCGTCAAACAGGTCGAATTCGATTGCGGCACAGTTTCCCAAGGCATCGGCAACCAGATAATGATATCCGCCGCCTACCTTCTGATCATGACGCACATCAAGCCCGGAAACCATATCAAGGGCTTCATCTACAGTAGCGCACCTGTCCAGAATGAGCCTCATCAGGATGCTGGTTCCTACAACGGGCTTTCCGCTGTCCTGCCAGGCGGGCTGCTTCGGAAGAGCCATGATAGAAATGCAAAGACCTTTCTCATTCATTCCGTCCATCGGAGCATACACCGCGGCCAGGCACATCGCCTTTGAAGCAAAACTCTCAGGCAGCTTGTCCAACTTGTATCCCAGATGAGAGAGGTCACAGGTCGATATAGAGGCATATCCGTTTCGGGGATTAGTCCGCAATACAAGGCTCGGATTCTTGAAGAAATCATAATTGCGTCCGAACAGATATCCGTCACCATTGGCATTTTCAGCCTGGAAAGACGTACAGGCGAATCCGTTTCCAACCTGCTTATCAGACAAATCCGGCTTGTACAGACCGCGGCTGAGCCGGCCGATGACGAATTCCACGAGTTTGGCGTTTCCGTCTATCCCGGCTGCCAGAACTCTATCCAAATCATAAGAAGCCTTGTAATCGGCCACATAGAGATAAGAATCGTTTTCCGCCAGTTTCCTGACGCTTGCAATGGTACGGATTTCTCCCTGCCAGATTGAAGCGACAGCTATAACAACAGCCAGAATGACAATGCAGACAACTTTTAGCAGTTTTTTCATATCGTGTCGATAATAATTGCACCTGCAAAAGTAACTTTTTTGCGTTAATACTGAAGTTTGAATGTGAATGAAAATTCATATTTGGAGGCTGATAAGCTGACCGGCAAAGCACTTTGTGTCTTTTTAACAGTCTCGCTTCAGCCTCCTCCCCCCCTGTAGACTATCGTCTACTACCCCCGAGAGGGTATGCGCGCCACCCGGCCGGTGCTTTTGGTCTCCCTCAACATTTTGCATCGCGAAAAGAGCATTTTGGCCGGATTTGTTCTCGACTGTCCGGTATTCTTTATGGTGATGCCCTGAAAAGACAGCACGCACATTGGGATAGGATAGGAGCAGCGAATCTATCTTTAGAAATTTATCGTAAATTGCAGTGGATTTCGAAACGGAAAGAAACGACAATGTTACTTAAAATCACACTCCTTATCCTCTTTTTCGCCGTTATGATCGGCGTGGGGATTTACTGCCGCAAAAGTACCGGCAGCGTGCAAGGATTTGTTCTGGGCAGCCGGAATGTCGGTTCCTGGCTCACTGCTTTCGCATTCGGCACTTCCTATTTTTCAGCCGTGATATTCGTCGGATATGCGGGACAGTTCGGATGGAAGTATGGACTTGCCGCGACTTGGATTGGTATAGGGAATGCTTTGATAGGCTCCCTGCTTGCCTGGAGAATCCTCGGGCGGAGGACGAGGTTGATGACCCAGCATCTGGGCAGCGCGACAATGCCTGACTTCTTCGGCAGAAGATTTTCTTCCGGGACGCTCAAGGTATTCGCTTCAGTAATCGTATTCATTTTCCTGATACCTTATACCGCCTCCCTTTACAACGGGCTGTCACGTCTCTTCGGGATGGCATTCAATATCGACTATATATGGTGCGTGCTCGGGATGGCGGTACTGACCGGAATCTACGTTTTGGTCGGGGGGTATATGGCGACCGCCGTCAACGACTTCATCCAGGGGCTGATAATGATTGTCGGCATCTGTGCCGTCATAATCTCCACTCTCAACTGCAACGGGGGCTTCACTGCCGCGGTGGAAAGTCTTTCGAAGATTCCTTGCGAAACTGCACCGGGATTAAACGGAGCATTCACTTCATTCTTCGGGCCGCAACCTCTCTACCTGCTGGGAGTGGTCCTGCTGACATCTCTAGGCACCTGGGGCCTTCCCCAGATGGTCGGCAAGTTCTATGCTATCAGAGATGAAGCCGCCATACGCAAGGGGACGGTGATCTCTACGGCATTCGCGTTTATCGTTGCCGGTGGCTGCTACTTCCTCGGAGGTTTCGGCAGGTTATACGGGGATATCATCGAACGCAATGTCGCAGGCACACCTGTTTTCGACAGCATAATCCCCTCCATGCTCTCGACTTTGCCCGACCTGATGATAGGTATAGTCATCATACTCGTTCTGTCAGCCTCTATGTCAACTCTCTCCTCACTCGTCCTGACTTCCGGCTCTACTCTTGCCCTTGACATCATCAAACCGATTGCCCGAGGCAAAATGAACGAGAAGGGAACTCTTGCCTGCATCAGGATTCTGGTCATCTTCTTCATCGCGATCTCATCCACACTTGCAATAGTCCAGGCGAAGAGCAGCGTCACCTTCATTGCGCAGCTTATGGGCATCTCCTGGGGGGCGCTCGCCGGGGCTTTTCTCGCACCTTTTCTCTGGGGCCTGTTCTGGAAGAGAACTACACCGGCGGCAGTATTTGTGAGTTTCGTGACCGGAGTTGTCATTATGTGTGTCTGTATGTTCTGCACATTCACGGGGCGTACGTTCATTTCACCTTTCCTGACGTCTCCCATCAATGCCGGTGTGCTCGCGATGTTCGCCGGCCTTGTGACAGTCCCGATTGTGAGTATATTCACCAAAGTGCATAAACCTGAAAAGGTTGATGAAATGTTTGAGTGTTACGACAACCGCGTGACAGTAAGGGCCACCGATGCATTAAGCGATGAATAGAGTGGGGAAGAAGATATTTCTCGTTGTCGCAACCGCAATTCTTTTCAGCGGTGCCGCCGGAGCGCAGGTATCCACGGATCTGGGCACGTGGAGCAGTGTACATATTACCAAATCCTTCGACAGGGCGTTCGTAATGGCCCGTTTCGAACATCGGTCATTCGATAGAATCAGAGCCACCGAGTGCTATTTTGCAATGGCCGGGGCGGGATACAGGTTCAACGGCTGGCTTGCCGGAGACTTGAGTTATGAGTTCTGGAAGATACCCTCCGCCGGCAACATTACAACCCACAAGGCAGTGGCGAGTCTGACCGGGACACTGAAGCGCGATGCTCTTGCTGTCTCTTTGCGGGAGAAATACGAACTGGCGTTCAACGCCGCCGGAGGTGTACCGGGTGGGACACTGCGCTCGCGATTGCGCACTCAATATGGCTTGTCCGACATCCCCTTGACACCATATTTGATGTTTGAACTGTTCAACGGTTTCAATGGGGAAGGATGGATTCGTTCACTCCACTATGCAGGCGCAGAGATAAAGATTTCAAGGCACAGCACAATTGACGTCTTCTATATGTATCATCTCTTCGACAAGGCGGACAACGTCTTTGCCTGCAACATATTGGGCATCGGCTATATGCTTACTTTGTAAAATTTACGGATTCACGTTCTCCCGTAAAACGTCAGCAGCGGGGGTAGAAAAAGGGGATGGCAAAACCTGGCGAACGCTGACTATGAATGAGTGGAAGTTCCTATTTTTGAAACATTCTAAAAATGGGCTTTTGTAAATGGGGTGACCGGCTTTGTCATAGCCCCGTACGGATTTGTAGGGACGATTGCAGACTCATATCATATGATGATGACGTCGCATTAGCCGCCTATCTCTGTAAGTTTTTCAGTGCGTCTGGACAAAGCCTTTAGAACTTTCCAGTATCCACTTACGGAGCGGAACAACTTTTATTGTATATCCATCCTTCTCTATTGTCTCCTCCTGATTCCAGGTGATGATGAAAAGTGAGCCGCACTTAAGCTCACCTGCGCATTCGATAAGGGACTCCACCTCACGCTTGCGGGTCTTTG
>JAKSKB010000086.1 GCA_024401975.1 Bacteroidales bacterium
TTTAATGAAAATCAAGGCTGCGTCAGCAGCGGGGGTAAAACAAAAGGGGTTGACTAATAAGGCGCCTCAGCGCCGTGTCGGAGTGAGCGAAATGAACATTGAGCCACGGAGACACCCGCTGGAACGAAGTGCAGGCGGCATGCCCCATCGGGGCGGCTGCGTCAGCAGCGGGGGTAAAACAAAAGGGGTTGACTTTCCAGTCAACCCCCGTTGTGCATTTCAACTTTATATTTTAGAAAATATAGGAGATACCTGCGAAGAAGGTGTTGGTTCTGAACTTGAACTTGGTGATGTCTATCTCAGCGTCGTCGTGCCTGGGAAGCTTGTTGAGCAAACCGAAGTTGTAGCCGAACTCAATTCCGATGTGGTCGGAGATAATCATACCGAAACCGCCGCCGAGCATAACGTCGAACCTGTTGAGTTTCGCGTACCTGTCAATCATATTCGCTGTATCATCATCAAGTTCAGGATCCTCACCATCTTTAGACACCAGAAGTACCTCAGGAACGGCAGACTTAATGTCAGGATTGTAAAGATTGAAAGCCTTCCTTGTCTTGTATGGCTCTTCTCCCGAGGAGACTTCACCCGTTACGTTGAAAGCAACACCGCACCTGATTGAAGGGTCAACGAAAATGTAAGGCTTCACCGCGCCGGCGGTCTCGAACTCATAGCTGAACTTGAGAGGGACAACAACGTCATAGGAGTTGATGGAAGCTTTGATTTTTCCGTTTTTTGCCACCTCATTCGTGTAAGCAGCATTGGACTTAACAGTCTGAAAATTCTGAGCATTCTTGGTGATTGCGACCTTTGCCGTCACGTTAGCCATCTGGAACTGTATGCCCGGGGTGAACTTGAATCCGCCGTCACCGAGTCCTATACCGTAGCTGACACCGATGTACCCGCCATTCTGCGAGAGAGTGGCCGTAAGAGGGATGTTGTTGATGTCATACCTGCTCTCAGACCCTTTCATCTTCATAATCTCACTGACTCCCTTGTTCAAACCGCTAACGGTGTTGCCGTTGTTGATGTAACCGGCAGTGATGCTGAACTGAGCCGATGCGCTTGTCGCAGCTGCTGCGATAAGTGCGATAGAAACGATAACTTTTTTCATACTTTAATGAATCAAAATGGTTTTCCGGCCGCAAATATAGTAATTTTTATCCAATCGGCAAAAAAAACGCACAATCAGATGAGCCCCATACGCTTCAGGCACACTTCCAGGCTTTTCTCCCACTCCGGAACGGCAACTCCGAATACGGACTTGACCTTGTCCTTGGAGAGTACGGAATATGCGGGCCGTCGCGCTTTCGTGGGGTATTCTTCCGAAGTACAAGGCACTACTGCACAGGAGCTTCCGGACATCAGGGCTATGGCCGAAGCGAATCCGTACCAACTGCACTCCCCTTCGTCCGTGAAATGGAATATGCCTGTACGGGGATTCTCAATCACCTTCATTATCAACTCTGCAAGGTCGTATGCGTAGGTCGGCGTCCCCCGCTGGTCATCCACCACGCTGACACTTCCGCGAGTATCGAAGAGAGTCAGCATTGTTTTAAGAAAATTGCGGCAGAACTCACTATAGAGCCAGGCCGTGCGTATTATGGCAAACTCGCAGCCCGAGCGCATCACAGCTTCTTCGCCTGCAAGTTTGCTCCTCCCATAGACGCCGAGAGGCGAAGGTGCGCAGGTCTCTGGGATGGGTGAAGAAAAAGTTTCTCCTCCGAACACATAGTCCGTGGATATGTGGACGAGAAACGCTCCTGCGTCCGCGGCCACCTTCGCAAGCCCTTCCACAGCTGTGCAGTTGAGTTTTTCCGCCAGCACTGGATTGTCCTCCGCCGCATCGACATTGGTATAGGCCGCGCAGTTGACGATGACATCCACTCCTTCGCTCCCGACCAGAGCGGCGACGGAAGCCGTATCGGTCATATCGAGATATACC
This sequence comes from Bacteroidales bacterium, assembly GCA_024401975.1. Lineage (GTDB taxonomy): Bacteria > Bacteroidota > Bacteroidia > Bacteroidales > UBA932 > Cryptobacteroides. The sequence continues at coordinate 1,943 of JAKSKB010000086.1, forward strand.
GCTCCGACCTCATCATCCTGCACCACGTCTGTGAATATGAAACTGTCCTTCGAATTGCGGGACACTATCTGAAGTTCGCGTCCGAGTTGCCCGCAGGCACCGGTAACAAGAATCGTATGCATAGTCAAATGAAATATTCCGTCGGATTGGTACAAATGGAGCTTCTCAATATCCGGGCTTTCGGGAACATCGCATCGAGACGCTCGGACAGAAGATTGACCGTGAACTGCTCGCTCTGAAAATGTCCGAGACTGTACGCCTGCAGGCCTTCCGTATCGAAGAATTGATGATAACCCATCTCTCCCGTGACGAAGCAGTCCGCTCCGGCTGCGCGCGCAGCCCCGGACAGGAACGCTCCCGAACCGCCGCATAGAGCCACCTTGCGTATGGTTCTCCCGTCAAATGGAGTGTGAGATATGCACTTGACCCCGAAGACTCTCCGGAGCAGGGCCGCAAACGCCTCATCCTTCATAGAGTCCGTCAGCACCCCTATTGCTCCCGAGCCTCCTCCATCAGGACGAGGCACAAGGAATTCCACACGTTCAAGACCAATTCGCCGGGCCATTTCCCAGCTGACTCCCCCCTCGGCATTGTCCAGAGAGGTGTGAGCCGAATATATGGCAATGCCTTTCCGAAGCGCGTTCACGACACATCTTTGCTGCCACGACTCTCCGCTCAGTTCCGCGAGCGGATGAAAAAGAAGCGGGTGATGCGATATGACAAGGTTGCAGCCCTCCCCAGCGGCCTCGCGGAGCACTTCTTCCGTCACGTCCAGACACACCAGAGCCCCTGTCAGCTCCGGGTCGCACGGACGAGCGTCAGCATCGAAACTTCCGACTTGCAGCCCGCTATGGTCATATTCTTCCTGAAAAGAAAGCGGCGCGAAAGTCTCAATTGCCGCATATATCTCTGATAATCTCATATTCTCCAACATTTATGGGTCAACGTCTATGATTATATGTCCTAAATACTTCCTCTCCCTCTCGAAAGCGCGCACCCTTGAGAGAATCGCATCTTTGGACGCGGCCAGGTTCCTGTCCTTCGGAAGAAACAGCTGGAGGGAGCCGCCGAGCGCAGAAGCCAGGAGTGCCTTCATCTTTTCGAGCCTGGCCGCGTTGGAGTCCTTCAACCGTATGTCTATCATCCTCGAATACGGCGGGAACGAGAATTCCTTTCTTTCACCGAGCAGCAAGCCGACGAACGCATCCCCGCCGGTGGCAAAAAGCGGATGCGAGGATTCACGCGTCTGGATGACGAGTTCCCCTGTGCATTCGAGACTCAGGCGGCGCAACAGCTGGAAGGCCCTTTCATCCGCACGAAAATCATCTTTGCCCAGCAGTGCTTCCGCATTGAGCAGCGCCACGAGCGCGTAGCGTCCCAAAGTCTCCGAACCGAGCTGGCGAAGCCGTATGACCCTGGTCCCCTTCAATTTCGGAAAAGGGTCCGGCTCCCACAGGCAGATGATCAGTTTCCGCCCCTCGACAGCCTCCATCCGGGAGAGCAGTTTCTTGGAAAGACAACCCGACATCCCGTTTTTGCCGTATTCGTCGGCGACGCCTATCACGTGTGCCTCCACTCCTCCTTCGCAAGGCAGTGAAACTGAAGAATATTTCCCTGTGCGGGCGTTGCAGAGCGATTCGAGGGAAGGCGTGGCGGAAGCGAGAAGCACGTTGGCGCCGCAAAGTCCGGCAAGTGCCACCGCGGCATCCCTGGTCTGGAAGCGCGGAGCTCCGGACGAATGCTTGTACGAAGCGTCGTGCTCTTCATCCACTATGATGAGCCCCAGTTTGGTGAACGGGAGAAACAGGTCAGCCCTGCCTCCTTCCAGCAGATGAGGGATGTCGGAGCGGACAGCCTTCGCCCGTTCGCGGGAGACCGCGTACGAGAGTTTCGGAGCGGTGCTCCGCAAGATGAGCGCATCCCTGCCGGATTCTATTGTGCGTCGGGCAAGTTCCGCATAGACGGATTCACGCTTCAAGCCCGTCAGAAGCACGGGCTTCCTCTCATCGAAGGCATCCAGTATGGAGCGGACGGCGGCCTTGCCGTCTTCCGTCAGACGGCGCGGGCCCGCCTCGGTGTCGTCAATCCTCGTCACGTTGGCGCGCTTGCCTTCCACTGCCGTCCGGGCCGCCGGATAGGCGAACTTGTACACTTCGCCCACGGTACACATATAATATGAAGCTATGAAGCGCCAGAACTCCAGTTCGGACGGAAGGATGGATTCGAGACGATCCGGTACGCCCAGCACAGGCTGCACTTTCGCAGGGTCTATTCCCGGGACATCGCACACCGAGCTCACCACGGCCACGTATTCCCTTCCCGAGAAGCGCACCGTCACCCTGGAGCCCACGGCAAGGGACTCCGTGGTACAGTACCACGGCTCCCATTCAAGTTTCAAAGGAAGAATGACCTGTATGTAGCTCCATCCATTCATCACGAAAGCCCCTATTCCATCCCAAACTTACGTAAAATCTCCGGATTTTACGCCTGTTTGAAATAAAATTTGCAAGTATTCAAAAAATAACTACCTTTGCAATCCCGAAAGGGAATGGTGTCGTAGCTCAGGTGGTAGAGCAATGGACTGAAAATCCATGTGTCGCCGGTTCAACTCCTGCCGACACCAC
>JAKSKB010000087.1 GCA_024401975.1 Bacteroidales bacterium
ATATATTTTGTCACGGACTTCTGCATATAACTCAACGCATTCCCGAGATCCTCCAATTCGTCCTTCGTCTTGAACAATGGAATCGGGACGTCAAAACGGCCGCCGGTAATTGTGCTCGCGGCATTGGCAAACTCCCCGATAGGTCTTGATATCTTCTTGATTTTCCGTTTGTTCAGGAAATAGATAAGCGGTATGACAACAACTATCAGAATCAGCAGCTGATGCCACAACCTCAACAAGTCAGCGAATACGTCGGCCAAAGGAAGAGTGACGCACAGAATCCAGCCGTTGTCCATACGCTCGGTGATTATATTGTTGGTTTTCAGCCCTTTGGAAAGACGTATAGGTTCTCCCCCGTTCACCATAGCCTTGAACTCCTCCCTGCTAAAATCACTGCTGGCCGTATAACTGCTGCCGGGGATAATCGGGGTGTCATAAATCGACCTGGCAAACTGGTCCTCAGCGATGGGATTGCAGATAACCGACAGCGAACTGTCGACAAGGACGACGTTTGAATGGGGATAAGGCCTGAGACTCAGGAGTTTCTCCTGGAGCCAGTCGAAATAGATGTCTAATGCGAACACTCCTATGAGATCCCCGTTCTCCTCCTCAAGAGGAACCGAATAAGTCGTGATCATCTGGTAATATGTCTCCATCGTCTCGAAAAACGGAGGTTTCCATCCGGGCTGTCGGGTCTTCTCAACATTGGAGTACCAGTCCGCCCGCAGATAGTTGTACCCGTCCACGGCAAAGGAGGAGGCGTCATCCCATTCGTGGACAAACGGGCCATCTCCCTTGTAACGGCTGGTGTATATCCCGGCAAATCTGCTGCCTTTGGCATATTTGTACGGGGCGAAGAAAATGCCCGCCCCCATTATGCTGGAGTCATCTTCGATAATCCGTTCCAGCAGTCTGTAGCATCTTGTGGTGTCGATTATTTTCCCGCTCCTGTAATGTTCCTCCAGAGAGATTGCGGTGGATATTGCCTGATCCTCGGCATTCGAAAGGATGGACTGCACCTCCCCGATGGCAATCTGAAGACTCTGGTGAGCGTAGTCGACAGCGCGCTTCTCCATCATTGTCCCGGCCTCATAGCCAATCACAAGAACCGCTCCGAGGAACAGCAGGGACGAGAGAAGGGCAGTCTGGATACCCAGTTTCGAGGCGAACGAATGTCTATACTTTTTCATATCGCGCAAAGGTAGGTTTTTTTTAAAAGTCGCGCAAACTACGCTTTTGCGAAAGAAAGGTAGATTGTGTTCTGGCCGTACATATAGTTGTACTTGAACTCCTTGCAGATTCTGTTGACCAGACGCAGCGAGAGTTCCATATCTTCACCCGAAGACATCGCCTCAACTGCGTTCCCGGTGTATTTCCGCACCGGATTGAACGGGGCTCCCGCGTCTTTGACGGTGACCTTGATTTCGTCTTCGTCATCGAGCACGAAGACGTCGAAAAACCAATCCTCGCCCAGTTTCTTGCCGGCATTGTTGTCCACTATGCTCAACATCAGTTCTTCGCAGCAAAGGTTGACATTCACGATAGTGGCAGGTGAAGTCCCCATAGTGTCGAGGAACGATTCAAGTACCGGCAGAGCCGACTCAATCCCTTCACGGCTGTAGGATACGGAGAAGCATTTGCTTTTGACGGAGTCCTGCGGCGGGATGAGAAGATATCCTGACACACCCTTGAGATATCTGCGCAAAATGGCGCACGCCAGAAAATCGGAGAGGATGAACAGAATGCCGGAAATCAGGAAGGAAGGAAACATCCACTGCGGATTCAGAACGGCGCTGAGGCAGAACCCTCCCACCGTAAGTATGAAGAAGATGGCAAGCGGCACGGTGGAAATCCATTTGCGGTCGAGCGCCTGACTCACGTATATTTTCAGACAGCAGACAGTGTACGGAATTCCGAGAAGAACGATGAATCTCACCCACAGCACGGCGTTGCCGAGGTCCGAAGGAAGATTGTAGCCGAAGAGGGAAAGGGTCCACTCAGGAAATGTCATCACTACCAGAATAATCGCCCCCACCACCATTGCAGCCACCTTGGAGCACCTTTTGGCAAAGATGGAGAAACCCGTCATATCGTGACTGCCCACAAGCATACTGCCCATTATGACAAGAATGGTGCCTCCGATACAGTCCATCGTCACTATCACAAGAGAGAGCACATGATATCCGGCACCCCAGACATACAGGCCGAAGGGGCCGAGTTTCGTCAGAGTCAGCTTGTTGATGACAAAGATGATGGTACACATTATGATGTATGGCAGACAGTACGGGATGCCGGTGATGATGTTTTCGTTGAAATCGTCCCGGGCCAGCTTTCCGTTCCGTATCATAAACTTGAGAGAGCATCTGTTGCTTGACAGGTAGGGAATCAGGAAAAAGAGAGGGACGGTATAGGATGCTGTTCCGGCAAAGGCAACTCCTTTTGTGCCCAGGCCCATATATTTCATAAACACCACATCCAGGATTATGTCGAGTGCGCTTGCCGATGCCACCATCAACAACGCTATGGCGGGCTTGCCGTCGATATTGAGCAGCAGAATGACGATACTGTAGAGAGCAATCGGTATGAGGGAGAGGAAATATATGCCCAGATAGTCACGCAGATAGCCGGACAGAACATCTTCGGGGCAGAGAATGCGCACTATTCCGTCCATAAAATAGAGTCCCATAGCCGACACGAGCGCAATGATGATCAGAGTGGATACCACTGCAACGGAGAGAGCCCCAAACGCCCTGTCGAAATCCTGGTCGCCTATGCACCGGGAGGCAACTATTCCGGCCCCTCCCGTGGTGAGCATAATGAGTCCGGTGACTATGCTTTCAACAGGTACCACCAGATTGAGAGCGGAAAACGCATCGGCGTTCACGAAGTTGCCCACCAGAATCATATCCACCACTATGCAAATCTGCTCAATTATAGTGAACAGCAGTGAATAGAGGAAATAATTCCTGAATCCCTTCGATATTATGAATGATTGCCTGAGCTCCATATTCCGCGTCATTCACCGTATTCGAGGATGTCGCAGTAGCGGTCCTCGTGGTCAATGTCAAATCCTATCTCCAAATAATATTTCACGAGCAGTCGGGAGAATGAAAGCGCCATCTCCCACCGGGAGGCGAAAGTGCATCCGGCGTTCTTCTCCATAAAGCGTGACACCGCCGTAATGATGACTGTCATAAGATTGTCAACCTCCGCTACGCCGTGGAAATAGCGGAGATAGCTCCAGCACATAAGGGCTGTCACGCGGCGAAGGAACTCCAGCGTTTCTCCGCCCACCGTTATTTCAGGAATTCTGACATCACTCCGATACAGCTCCGCGAGCCGTTTCAGGCACTGCCTGAAATCGAGATTCCTGTCTGCAAGGATGCGTACCGCCTCGTCCCGTCTTGCCGCGACCTCATCAGAGGTCTCTCCGGCCTCCCCCTCCACAATCAGTTCCCCTATGTTCCAATCCTCCACTGAGGCGGCCACCACCGGGCAACAGGGCTCCAAGCCGAATTCAATACGGTCGCCGTACCTTCCGATGATTCTCGGATAGGTGCGGCAGACTATAGGCATCGCCTCCTCACCCCCGTCGAGCTGAAGGGAGCAGAGCCTTCCGTCCGTCCAGAATACGCATCCGCCCTCCTTGCGGGAACGGCACCTGACACCATCCCCATCCCTCTCAAGAAAAGAGGGATCTATCAGCCCTTTCTCCTTTTTGAAGAGGCGGATTGCATAGTATCCGCAGCAGTTCATCGGGCATTCGGCCTTCAGGCAGCGGAATTTCCTATACGGAGGATACCATACCTTTGTCATACGTTCAGCAAACGATACACTCGGCTATCTGGACGGCGTTCAGGGCTGCGCCTTTCCGAATCTGGTCCCCGCTGAGCCAGAATGTCATTCCGTTGGGATTCGATATGTCCTTGCGGATTCTCCCTACGTAAATGTCGTCCTTCCCGGCAGTGAACAGAGGCATAGGATAGGTCTTCGATGCCGGCTCGTCACAAAGGGAGACACCGGGCGCTGAGGCGATTGCGTCGCGTACCTGCTCGACTGAGAGAGGATTTTCAGTTTCCACCCAGACAGCCTCGGAATGTGACCGGAGAGCCGGTATGCGCACGCACATCGCACTGCAGGCGACATCCGAGTGAAGAATCTTCCGGGTCTCATTGAACATTTTCATCTCCTCTTTCGTATAGCCGTTGTCCGTGAAGTCGTCAATCTGGGGGATTGCATTGTAGGCAAGCTGATATGCGAACTTCTCCACCTTGACGGGATTTCCTTCCACGATATCCCTGTGCTGTTGCTGAAGTTCGGCCATCGCCCTTGCACCGGCACCGGAGGCGGACTGGTAGGAAGCCACGTGAATGCGTCTGATATGGGATAGGGCCTCGATGGGAGCCAGAGCCACCACCATCATTATGGTAGTGCAGTTGGGATTGGCGATTATCCCTTTCGGATGGTTCAGGGCATCCGCCGCATTGCACTCGGGAACGACGAGAGGGACCTGCTCATCCATACGGAAGGCGCTCGAATTGTCTATCATCAG
>JAKSKB010000088.1 GCA_024401975.1 Bacteroidales bacterium
AGAATGAAGGCAAACGGTGATGCCATCCTGCGCAAGATGGACAAATTATATCTGCATAACCCCAATATGATGCATACGCTGGTAGGAGGAAATCCTAACAGCGGGAATGTGAGAGAAACGATGTTCCTATGTTGGACGAAGTATTCTTATGACGTGGTCGAATCTTCTATTTCAGATTTCGAAATAAATGATATAACCTTTGAGGTGGGCGGCAGAAAAAAGGGAAAGAAGCAGATTGAAAGCGCGGCGAAAGGATATGTCGTGGCCGATGATATTGAATATGCCTTCCAGAACAAGATTCCAATCTGGATGTTTGGATTCTTGTATTGACTATTAGGATGACGCGAATGATATCTTGTCGGCATCGATGGTCAGATTGACGGTAGTCACAGTCCCTTTCGTAAAATTCAGGTCTGAGTCTCGTCAGTATTTGTGACCTTATAATAGACTTTGGCCTTCACCCCGGTCTGAGGGGCGAACTGCAAGGAGACGTCACAATATCTTCTTGCGGCCTACTTTCTAAAATGATACCCTCAGTTGAAATTTCTTTGTTGGACGCATAAAAATTCATAGTGCCGGAAGAGTTCCGGAAAACTTTTATTTTTTACGAAAAAGCAGTACATTTGCACCGTTCGTATGCTTTTGCGCGTTTCATATAGGACAAAGTCCCTCCTTCCCTCTGGGGGGGGGCGCAACTATTTTATATTCAGCAAGTTAGCACTTGCAAATAACTGCATTTCCGCCTGCGGTCCCTTCAAGGGGCTGCAGGCGGAAACCGTATGCGCCCGGTCCGGATATGAACAATGGAATGAAAGAACAAAATATCGAAACAACAATATAACGAGATGAACAACAAAACCTTAATCAGAAGAGCAATACTGCCGGTGGCAGTGATTTGTTTGGCTTTGACGTTCAATCCTTACACGGCCTTTGCGGTTTCGTCGCCCTTGGCGGTGAACGGAGCGGGTGACGTCGTCACCGGCATCGTTCTCGACGAGACGGGTGAGACCATCACCGGTGCCAAGGTGTCGACCTCGGATGGCGGCACGCTTGCCGTCACCGATTATGAAGGCAAGTTTGAGATTGACGTACGACCGGGCACGGAATTGCAAGTTGCCTACGTAGGGTACAATACCGTCAGGATTGTTGCCGAAGACGGTATGGAAGTGACTTTGACGCCGGATACGCCGGATTCCGATCGGATTGAGATGATTGCATACGGTGTGCGGAAGAAAGCCGCCGTCACAGGTGCCGTCTCAAGTATGAATGGTGATGAACTGCTCAAGACTTCCGTCGGCTCCGTGAACAATTTGCTGGCAGGCCGGCTCCCTGGCGTGACTGCGGTCCAGTGGTCAGGAGAACCCGGCGCCGATGCCGCTGAAATTTTCGTCCGTGGCAGGGGAACGTGGCAGAATTCTTCCCCGTTGATTCTGGTGGACGGCGTCGAGCGTGAAATGTGGGATATCGACCCCAACGAAATAGAGAGCGTCACCGTACTTAAGGATGCGTCTTCAACTGCCGTGTACGGTATGCGCGGTGCCAACGGAGTCTTGCTCATCACGACCAGGCACGGTCGGGAAGGCAAGGCCCGCATCAACGTTTCGACTTCGTTCACGGCGGTGACTCCGACAAGGAAGATTGAGCCTGCAAGCTCTTTCGAATACGCCGGTTTTTACAATCAGATGTGCGCCAACGATGGCAGGGAACAGGCATTCAGCGACCTTGCAATCGAGAAGTTCCGCACCAACGCGGACCCCGTCCGTTTCCCGAACGTCAACTGGGCGGACTATATAATGAAGGACGTGGCCCTTCAGCAGCAGCACAATGTGAACGTGTCGGGCGGCAGCAACAGGGTGAAGTACTTCATCTCTGCGGGAATGTATGCCCAGGACGGTCTGTTCAAGGAATGGGGCAAATCATACAGCTATGATTACGGGTACAAGCGCTTCAACTACCGTGCGAACGTCGATATCAATGCGTCGAAGACCACTCTTGTCAGTGCAAGCATTTCAGGCAAGGTCGACGGCAAGGATACCCCCCGTGCGGGTCAGGGCTCTGCCGATATGATGAAGGCTATCTACTGCGCGACCCCGTTCTACGGCCCCGGCTTTGTCGATGGCAGATATATCGTTAACTCGGCCAGCCCGTCGGACAACCTTTCGGGCAACTGGCAGGATCAACTGCCGTTCGTGGGCAAATCTCCTATGGCATATTACGACGACCAGCCCGGAGGCTATCACTGCAGCAACAACAAGATGTCCATCGACCTCGCCGTTACCCAAAGGCTCGACTTTATCACGAAAGGATTGGATATAAAGGTGAAGGGCGCCTACAACACCTTCTATCAGCTGTTGGGTGCGACCACCGCGCAGGTGTCGTTTTACACCCCTGTGCTCCAGCAGGACGGGAATACCGTCATCTACCGCAAGACCGGGGATGACGTCGCTCCATCCTATTCGACTTCCCAGTCGGCGGTGGGGCGTGACTGGTACGCGGAAGCCAGCGTGAACTACAACCGTACGTTCGGCGGCCACACCGTCACGGGCCTCCTGCTCTATAACCAGGCAAAGGAATACTATCCGTCGGCATATTCCGACATACCATACACCTATTTCGGCCTGGCCGGCCGTGTGTCATACGACTACAAGAACCGCTATATGGCAGAGTTCAGCATCGGCTACAACGGTTCGGGCAACTTCGCTCCGGAGCGTCGTTACGGCACCTTCCCGGCAGGTTCGCTCGGGTGGGCCATAAGCAACGAGCCATTCTTCAAGCCGTTGAAGAGTGTAGTGTCGCTCCTCAAGCTCCGTGCATCGTGGGGCGTCACCGGAAACGATAATTTCCGCGCTGTCCGTTCTATGTATTTTGCCGACACATACGGCGCAAGCCATAGCGCTCTTCTTGAATCCGGAGCGCTCAGTTACAACTTCGGCGTTCAAAGCGGAACACTTTCGCCGGGCGTGACCGGAGAGGCGGCTGACAGCCCGCTCGTGGGTTGGGAAAAGGCATACGGGCAGAACTACGGTCTCGACTTGAACTTCCTTGACGACCGTCTCAGCATATCATTCGACTGGTATCGCGAACACCGCACGGACATCCTTATCCCCGCCTATGATGCGGCTCCTGCCATTGAAGGCGGTTTGGCTCCCGTATTCAATTCAGCTGAAGTCAACAGACGCGGCTGGGAGATTTCCCTGAACTGGAGTGACAAGGTCGGAAAGGATTTCCGCTATTGGGCCGGATTGAACGTCTCGAACAACCGGAATGAGATTGCAGGGGAGGGAGACCGCATCGGTTCGCGCCCGCTCTATAAGTTCTGGAAATTCTACTATGAAGACTGCGAGGTGGACTACGAGAAGGCATTCAACTCTCCGTTCCCGACTCAGTTGACAGGCGACCTCGAACCGGGAGATTGCGTCTATGTCGATCTTGACAAGAATGGCAAAATCGATTCCGGCGACAAAGTCTGCGGTCTCGGTCATACCGATGACCCGGAATATTTCGGCGGTCTCAACCTCGGACTCCAGTACAAGGGACTCTCGTTCTCCACTCAGTTGACCGGCGCCTGGAACGTCTCCCGCCTTATCGGCGGCGTGTACCGTGAACCGTTTGCAAGCGTAGAGTCTGCCAGCGCGGATGACGGCGGCCTGCTGAGTTATCATCTGAATCACACCTGGACGGCGGACAATCCGTCGCAGAGTGCGGAATTCCCGCGCGCGACCTGGAGCAATGCAACCCAGAACTATGCCGACTGCTCACTCTATGAGAAGGATGCGAAATATCTCCGCGTGAAGGCTGTCCGGCTGGGCTACGATTTCAGTTTCCCTTTTATGAAGAAGATTGGACTGAGTCAGCTGCAGCTTGCGCTCAGCGCATATAACCTCTTCACCTTCACTCCGTATGTCTGGGGCGACCCCGAGGCTCTTGCAGGCAGTTCTGTTTCCTATCCTCTCCAGCGTACGTTCACAGCAAGTCTTAAGGTTGGATTCTAATAAAGAAACGTAGAAATATGAAAATTCAAGATAAAATATTGGCGGGTTTCTCTGCGTTGGCTCTTGCCGCATCGCTTTTCGGATGTACTGATAAGCTGCAACTGGGGGATGCTTTCCTCGAGACTGCGCAGAGCGGCGCCCTTCCTCTCGACAGCGTGTTCAGCAACGCCACCTATACGGAGCAGTACCTTGCGGATATCTACGCGATGCAGTACTACGGCCTTCCCCATTCCTACAGCCCGATTCCCCACAGCGCCAACGTGTATACCGTGAAGCTCGACGCGCTGACCGACCTGTACCAGCACCACTGGGACGGCGTCGATGCATATACGTTATTCTATGGCGGCAAACTTACCTCACGGGACAATCCTCCAATCAGTTATACGGACGATTGTGTCTGGGAGGCCATCCGCAGGGGATGGACTCTGATAAACAACGTCGGTCGCGTGCCGGATCTCGAGCCT
>JAKSKB010000089.1 GCA_024401975.1 Bacteroidales bacterium
ACAAGGAGATAGAACACTTGCGAAACTTGAGTTAATTCATTAAATTCGCATAATATATCCGTACCGTTTCAATCGTATGCCCAAAGTCAGTACAGCGTGGTTCTGCTCTTCCTGCGGAAATGAAAGTTCGCAGTGGATGGGGCAGTGTCCGGCGTGCGGCGAGTGGAACACGATGGTCGAGGAGCCGAAGGCCAGGAAAAAAGATTCCAAAGGGGCCGTGCCCTCACGGCGCAGGGCCTACATTGATGAAAGCGGTTCCAAGCCATCGAAACTCAGCGAAATCTCAATAGACAGCGACAACAGGTTCTCCATAGGCATCGGAGAGCTGGACCGGGTCCTCGGCGGAGGGATGGTGACCGGCTCCCTGATTCTGATAGGGGGTGAACCGGGCATCGGCAAATCCACGCTGTCTCTCCAGATACCACTGTCCTGCAGCGAGTTGAAGACTCTCTATGTCTCGGGAGAAGAGAGCCCGAGACAGATAAAGCTCCGAGCGCACCGTCTCGGCGGGGAGGGGAGCGAATGTCTGATTCTCAGCGAGACATCCCTTGAAAACATACTTGCACAGGCCGAATCCGTCAAACCCTCTCTTCTGATAGTGGATTCCATCCAGACCATCTACAGTGATACCATAGAATCCTCGGCGGGAAGTGTCTCCCAGGTCAGGGAGTGCGCGGCGGCCCTTCTGCGTTATGCCAAACAGAGCGGTACGCCCGTCATATTGATAGGCCATATTACCAAGGACGGCACCATAGCCGGGCCGAAAGTCCTGGAACACATCGTGGACGTGGTCCTTCAGTTCGAGGGGGACACGAAAGGTTCGTACAGGATTCTCCGCAGCATAAAGAACCGTTTCGGCAGCACTGACGAACTGGCTGTGTTCGAGATGACCGGTTCCGGTTTGAGAGAGGTTCTGAATCCCTCCGAAATCCTGATTCCGATGCACAAGGACGACTTGAGCGGAGTGGCCATAGGGGCGATGATGGACGGCTCCCGCCCCTTCCTCATAGAGATTCAGGCGCTTGTGAGCACTGCCGCATACGGTACGCCTCAGCGTTCGACCACCGGCTTTGAACAGCGCCGGCTGAATATGCTTCTCGCCGTGCTGGAGAAGAGGGCCGGCTTCAAGCTGGCGGCAAAGGACGTTTTCGTCAACATTGCCGGAGGACTCAGAATCTCCGACCCGGCGTGCGACCTTGCGATAATAGCATCAATACTCTCTTCAAATTTCGACCTGTTCATCTCTCCGAAGAGCTGTTTTGCCGCCGAGGTGGGACTGAGCGGCGAGATTCGTCCGGTGAGTCAGGTCGAGCGCAGAATAGCCGAGGCGGAGAAACTTGGATTTGAAGAGATATACATATCATCGTTCAATCGCGATACGGTCGTGGCTTCCGGTAAGAAAGGAGCCATCAGGGTGGTTCCCGTCAGTTCCGTGGCTGAACTTTGCCGTCACCTTTTCGGATAGAAACAACAATATCAAATACAACACTACTATGAAACCTACACTTTTGGTACTTGCTGCAGGAATGGGATCAAGATACGGATCCCTCAAGCAGATGGACGGCCTCGGCCCTTGCGGAGAAGCCATTATCGACTATTCAATCTATGATGCAATACAGGCCGGTTTCGGCAAGGTCGTTTTTGTCATCCGTCACTCATTCGCCGATGCCTTCAAGAAAATCTACACGAAGGAGCGCTTCGGTGGGAAAGTTGAGGTGGAGTTTGTATATCAGGAACTTGAATATATTCCCGAGGGATTTTCCATTCCGGAAGGGCGTGAAAAACCGTGGGGTACCAACCACGCAGTGATGATGGCGAAGGACGTCATCAAGGAGCCGTTCGCAGTAATCAATTCCGATGACTTCTACGGCCGCGAGGGATTCACGGCGGTGGCTGAATTCCTGCATCAGGTCGAGGGACAGAAAGGCCGCTACGGACTTGTAGGCTATTATCTGAAAAACACTCTCTCCGAATTCGGAAGCGTATCACGCGGTGTCTGCGGAGCGAATGCCGAAGGCAACCTCACTGAGGTCACCGAGCGCACCGCAATCGAGCGCAAGAACGGAGTCGTCACCTACACTGAGGACGGGAAGGATTTCCCTCTTGACGAGAACAGTGTGGTATCGATGAACTTCTGGGGCTTCACTCCCGATTATTTCGACTATTCCGAGGAGACTTTCAAGCGCTTCCTCAGCGAACCGCGCATCCAGACCAATATGAAGGCCGAGTTCTTCATTCCGTATGTGGCTGATATCCTCATCAAGGAAAACAAGGCATCCTTCAAGGTACTGAACTGCGATGCAAAGTGGTTCGGCGTCACCTACAAGGAAGACCGTCCGTTCGTTGTCGAGAAAATCAATTCATTGATAGAGAAGGGTGTCTATCCCCGTTCTCTTTGGGGCAAGTAGGAAGGAGCAGGAAAAGATGGCAGATAAAAATCTGAAGATTCTGGTCGTCTGCGGCGGCATCTCCACGGAAAGGGAGGTTTCGCTCCGCAGCGGAAAGGCCATTTATGAAGCACTTCTGCGCAAAGGATATGAGAATTCCGTGCTATTCGACCTGACCAGGAACAACATAGCGCAGATTCTCCAATTGAAACCCGATATCGTTTTCCTTGGCCTTCACGGCAAGGGCGGTGAGGACGGTTCCATCCAGGGGATGCTGGAATTGGCGGGAATACCCTATACGGGTCCCGGAATTGCAACCAGTGCGGTATGTATGGACAAGATTCTGACCAAGAGAGTCCTTGCGAACGCAGGGCTTCCGACTGCAGGTTTCGTGGTTTACAGAAGGGACGAATGTGATGACAGAAAGGCTGTCGCCAAAGCTCTGACCGACCGGCTCGGATTGCCGATGGTGCTGAAGTCCCCCTGCCAGGGCTCAAGCATCGGAGTTGTCATCGTACACAGGGAGGATGAAATCGAACCGGCGATGGAGGAAGTGTTCAGATATGGGGACAATCTTCTTGCCGAGCAGTTCCTCGAAGGAACCGAGGTCACTCTCCCGATAATGGGAAATGACGCTCCCGTAGCGCTTCCGGTGATAGAAATCACCTCCGAACGTGAGTTTTACGATTACACGGCGAAATACACTTCAGGACTTTGCCATCACATCATCCCGGCCCGCATAGGAAAGGATGATGAAGAATCTGTCCGCATCCTTGGACAGAAGGCATACCGTGTCCTGAATTGCAAGGGACTTTCCCGCATAGACTTCATAATCGACAAGAAGTACGGCCCGATGATCATCGAGGTCAACACTCTGCCCGGAATGACGGATATGAGCCTCTTCCCCGATGCGGCCGGCTATGCCGGTATTCCGTATGACGAGCTGGTGGAGAGATTCCTTGAATACGGTCTGACTGCCAAACACGATTTGTAGTGGCTTCCCGGGTGACGGTGGATACGATGGATCCGGAGGAACTGGACGCTCTCATACAGCTCCTGGACGATGACGACAATGTTGTCCGAAGGTGTGTGGATGAGCGTCTCCGTTCGTTCGGGCCGCAGGTTGTAAGCGCGCTTCTCGATGCCGGGGCCTCGGACAAGGCCGGAACTCTGAATACGGAATTCAGACTGGGGGAGCTTAAAAGGCTTCTTGTGTGCTCCGGAGGCTCGGTGTCTCTCTTCGAGGGGGCATTCATAATCTGTTCCATCGCTGACTGCACGCTGAAGCGCGGGGAGTTGGAGCCTCTGTTCTTCAAATGTGTATCCGAATATCAGGGCGAGGCCTCCGATGCCAGGACCGCTTTCGAGAACATAGGCGTTTTCAACCATATCTTCTTTGAGCGTCTCGGCTTCACGCTGTACGATATGGGATTGTCAAATCCCGAATATGCGCTTGTAAGCAAGGCTTTGGAAAGCTGCAAGTGCAACCCGTTGACGATGGTCTACGTCTACATTATGGTAGCGCAGGCCTGCGGTCTGCCCCTCCTCCCACTCTGCTTCCCGGGTGGGGTGCTCCCTGTCTATGTGGAGAACGGGAAGGAACTGTTCTACGTGAACGTCTACCGGAAAGGAGAGATATTCTACAGGCATAACCTCGGCGCCTCCCTTAAATTCATAGGCGGCACCCTTGGTCATATCGAGTTCAAGGTGCGTGATGAAAAAGCCCTTCTTGCGATGTACGTCGAATCGCTTCAGATTGTATTCTCAAAGAGTGGCGGCAGAAGGGTTTCCTCCGCATTGGATTCGGCCCTGGACCTTATCGGGCCTGAACGTTTCCTGTCTATCTGACCACCAGTCTCTCTCCGATCCGCAGAGTCTTGGTTGACTTGATGTTGTTGAGTTTGCAGATTTTGTTGA
>JAKSKB010000009.1 GCA_024401975.1 Bacteroidales bacterium
GCTGTCGAAAATGGAAAGTGCCTCGATACTTCTATGGGCTTCACGCCTCTCGCGGGAATGATAATGGGGACCAGATGCGGCAGCATAGACCCTAATCTGGTACCCTACATAATGAAGAAGGAAGGATTGACTCCTGACCAGATGACTGACCTGATGAACAAGAAAAGCGGTTTCCTCGGTGTCTCCGGCATCTCATCGGACGTGCGCGAACTCAATGAAGCCGTGGAAAAAGGGAACGGCCGGGCGAAACTGGTGTTCAAGATGTTCACTCACGATGTCATCAAACTTATCGGGTCCTACATCGCGGAAATGGGTGGAGCGGACCTCATAGTGTTCACGGCTGGCATAGGCGAACACAATGCGCGCCTACGCCGCAGAATCTGCGAGAATTTCGCGTATATGGGACTTTCTTTCGATTATGAAGCCAATGCGTCCGTGTCTGACGACACCGTCATATCTCTGCCGGACTCCAAGGTGAAGGTGGCTGTTATCTGCACCAACGAGGAACTGGTGATAGCCCGCGACACGATGCATATCGTGCAGGCGATGGAAGATTGAGTAATTCAAACAAATATTCAAAATGGGACTTATAGAACAGATTGTCGCGCGCGCCAAATCAGACCGGCAGCGCATCGTGCTTCCTGAATCTCTGGAAGACAGGACCATAACCGCAGCCGACAGGGCTCTTGCCGACGGCCTTGCGGATATCATACTCATAGGAAGCAGGGAGGAAATCCTTGCCAAGGCTTCCTCGCTGGGACTCTCCAACATAGGGAAGGCAACCATCATCGATCCTGCATCGAGTGAAAAGACAGCCGTCTATGCCAACCTTCTGTACGAACTCCGCAAGAACAAGGGTATGACCCTGGAAGATGCTTCGAAACTCGTGCTCAACCCTCTGTATTTCGGCTGCCTCATAATCAAGAACGGAGATGGCGACGGGCAGATAAGCGGAGCGCTTTCCACTACGGGGGATACCCTGCGGCCGGCTCTTCAGATAATCAAATGCGCCCCCGGTATCAGTTGTGTGAGCGGAGCGATGCTTCTCGTCACCAAGGCGCCCGAATTCGGTGAGGAGGGCGTGCTGGTCGTGGGAGACGTAGCTGTGACCCCTATGCCTGATGCAGGGCAGCTTTCGCAGATAGCGGTGTGCACGGCCCGTACGGCAAGGAGCGTGGCAGGGTTTGCGGAGCCGAAAGTGGCGATGCTCTCCTTCTCGACAAAAGGTTCGGCCAAACACGAGGTGGTGGACAAGGTGGTGGAGGCCACGAGACTGGCCAGGGAACTTGAACCGGGCCTGAACATCGACGGCGAACTTCAGGCCGATGCGGCTCTCGTGCCTTCGGTCGGAGCAAAGAAAGCTCCGGGAAGTGCCATAGCAGGCAAAGCCAACGTGCTCGTACTCCCCAATCTTGAAGTCGGAAACATCGCATACAAGCTCGTGCAGAGACTTGGAAGCGCTGATGCAATAGGACCTATCCTTCAAGGCATAGCGCGTCCGGTCAATGACCTGAGCCGCGGGTGTTCAGTCGATGACATCTACAAGATGATAGCTATCACCGCTTGTCAAGCGATGGATTCTCATTGACAGGCGGCCTTTCGAAAAGATTGACCGATGGAAGCAGGGAAGAGAAATCTTCTCTGCTTCTTTTGAACAGGGAGGCGATGTATCTGGTAAATCTGGCTCCTTTCCAGGTTCCCGTGTTGGTGACCATTATCCAGCATTCCCCGTCAGGATAGACCTTTATCAGTGCGGAAGTGGAGGAAAGGGTGCCGGTGCGTGTCCATTCGCCGTTTTCCGTGATGTCGTTCCACCCCAGGCCGAAGGTGCCGACATCGGTGGGCAGGGTCATTCTGCATACCCCGGACTCTTCCAGCAAGTCGGGAATCTCCGGCAAGCGGTCGATGCAGCATAGGAATCTTGCAAGTTCCGCGCTCGATGCAACCCAGGCTCCGGCACCGGATAACGCAGTCACGTCACTGCCTCCGTAGCATCGCGGGACGAGTTCTCCGCTTCCGTCTATCTTAGGACATAAGGTGTCCTGTGAGTGACAATAATATTTTGTCTCGCCGGGCAATCTCTCTGTTTCATAGTTTCGTGCTATGTGGAAGTCGATGCAGCCGCAGGGTTTCAGTACATTGGCCTGCATCCACTGCTCGTACGGCTCTCCGGTGCTTTTCTCTATCCCGATTGGAATATTCCGCCTGAGTGCCTGGAGACCGGCGCAGCCTGCTCTTAAGGATGGCTCTCAGCAGAGAATCCCTGTCGGGAGCGTGTGTCCACCTGTGCCGGAGAAGGAAATCCTTTCCCGGAAACAACGGGTCTCCACCACGCGAACTCAATCCCGAAGTGTGCCTCAGCAAGTCGTTCACAGTAATGTCGTAATATCGTTTGTCACTGATGAAGGACGCGTAATTCTCGTCCTCAAGAATACCGCCAGGACCGAATATCCTGTCGTCGAGAGAAAGGGAGTCCCGCTCTTCCAGCAGCATTATGCCCGTGGCAGTGAGCAGTTTGGACACCGATGCAAGACGGAAAAGTGTCCCCGGTCTTATGGCCTCCAGACTGTCGGATTCCCCATATCCCTTCACGTAAACGAGAGAATCGTTTCTGGTAATTGCGAGGGATGCCCCGTGTATGCCCCATTGACGTAGAAATTTCTCGAATCTCCAATCCATGGCTTCCAGTTCAGGCACCTCCGAATTGACCAGGGAAGCATTCAGATTGTATATTTCGTCGGCCTCGTTTTCACCGGGTTTGCGATTGTGCAAGATGATTGCCGCAGCCGTCACGACAATCACAAGAAATCCTGCCATTATCTTCTTTTTCTTCATGGATGTCAGATGCTGCTTCCCAGTACCGAGGGGTCTTCGCCGTCCTTGAGCCTGCCCAGTTTTTTGAACAGCGCTATGACGAACACGGCCGATACGAGTATGCTGAGGATATCCGAAATGGGGAAACTCAGCCATACTCCGTTCTCATTCATCCGCATAGGAAGCAGATACACGAGCGGGACGAAGAACAACAATTGCCTTGACAGTGACAGGAATATGGATTTGTTTACCATACCGAGGCATTGAAACAGGTTGGACGAAACCATCCCGAATCCCACCAGGGCAAATCCGGAGTTCATTATCTTGAGTGCGTGAGCCGCCATTATCATGAGCTCGGGATCATTGGTGAACAGAGAGGCGGCAGTCCGGGGCAGAAACACCGATATCACGAAGCAGAGCGACGTGACGCATATCTCCCATATTGCCGTGAGGGTGAATATCTTTTTTACTCTTCTGTAGAGCCTTGCGCCGTAGTTGTAGCCGGCTATCGGCTGCATCCCCTGATTGAGACCTATGTTCACCATCACGAACATGAAGGTTATTCTGTTGGCGATTCCGTACGAACCTATGGCAAGGTCTCCTCCGTAGCGCCTGAGCTGCTGGTTTATGAATATGGCGACGATGCAGGAAGCGCAGTTCATAAGGAAAGGCCCGAGTCCGATGGCAAGTGATGATTTCGCGATTTTCCAGTCGAGGGAGAACAGTCTCTTTTCAAGGTGGACGACGTGTCTTTCGTCGAGGAAGAATTTCAGCGTGAGTGCCAGAGCGATGGTCTGGCAGATGACGGTAGCCAGAGCCGCGCCCTTGATGCCCATCCCCAGAGTGAATATGAAAATGGGGTCAAGAATGACATTGGACGTGACTGTGAATATGGTAAGTCCCATCGCGGTCTTCGGGTGTCCGGATGCCCGAAGCGAACCGTTCAATCCGAAATACAGGTGGGTTACCACGTTGCCCAGAAGTATGATGGAAATATACTCCTTGGCGAAAGGCATCGTGCTTTCGCTCGCTCCGAAGAACTCGAGTATGGGCTCCAGGAAACAGAAGCACAAGCTGGCAAACACCACCCCGAGTATGGTGTTCAACGTCATCACGTTGCCTAGAACCCTGTTCGCCTTGCCGTAGTTTTTCTGCCCCAGGAGAACGGATACCATCGTTGATGCTCCGACGCCGACGAGGGTGCCGAGCGCGACGCTCAGGTTCGTAAGCGGAAAGGTGACGGCAAGTCCGGAAATGGCCAGGGCTCCCACTTCGGGAATATGGCCGATGAAAATGCTGTCAACCATATTGTAAAGGGATGAAGCAGTCATGGCGATAATGCCGGGGACTGCGTACATCTGCAGCAATTTGCTTATTTTTTCCGTCCCCAACTCTGTGGGGGCCGCAGAAATACTCATACCCCTACTCCTCTTTGCCTATAAGTTCTATGTTGAATATAAGAGGTGAATAAGGAGGGATGGCGTCACCGCTGCCGGTGGAACCGTATCCGTAGGCGGAATAGAAGATGGCTGTTCCGCGCTCTCCCTTCTTCATACGGCTCACAGCCAGAGAGAAACCGGAAATCACGCTTGATGAAGAAGTCCCCATCTTCATATCGGTGTGACTGTCGGCCCAGGTGACGTAAACTTTGCCGTAACTTGCCGAAGGATTGTAGATGCCGTAATACTTTGCACTGTCCTTGACATTGGTGTCGAATACTCTCCCGTTGAGGAGCCTGGCCACATAGTTGAGATAAACTCTGTCATCTGCGGCAAAGGATGCCGTGTCGGAAGGCTCAACTTCCTGATGGTAGTAGAAGCCGTATTGTGTCGAATCCGTCTGCGGAAACTTGCGGGCGACGTAGGATGCGGTGGAGTCAACCTCCCACTTGACTATGTCCGTGATGATTTTCTGTGGGCGCAAGTCGTAAATCTTGGGAGTTCCGCTGACTTTGCCGGCGTATTCTTCGGCTGAAGAATATCTTTCGGTCGTGTTCAGCCATCCCGGGACTACGGCCTTTCTCCTGCCTCCTTCCTTCATCGTTGAAAACAGTTCGCTGAGGCCGGCGTTCAGGCTGGAGCTTGAACGGAATATCACTTTGGGACCGTAGTAGAGCGTGGAGTCGTATAGCCCCAGCTGCTTTGCTGTCTGCGCATCGCAATAGTAGGTGATGGTGCCGTCAAGGTCATACTGGGTGTATTCACCGTACACGTAAGGAGTTGCATTCTCATCGCCTATCAATTGTCCGTTCCCTTCGGTGTCGGAGATGATGTAAGAGCCCAGCGCCGTCTGCTGCCGGCAGTCTGGATAATGGATTTTCATCCAGGAATCAAAATATTCTTTCTCTATCTTGTGTGTATCCACGCTTTCGGTCTTTGCGCAGGATGCGGCTGCAGTGACTGCAAGCGCGATGCACACTGCAATATGTAAGGTGCCGTTGATTCTTTTCATCAGTATGGTTATCTTTTTTTTCTTACTTCTACAGCTTTTATGACGTAGGCCAACGGGCAATTGGCAGGAATCGTGCCAATTGCCTTGCCCCCGGCACCCAGCCTGGAAGGAAACAATATTTCACATTTTTCTCCGCACTTTATGCCGTCGAAGCCTGTCTCCAGCCCTTTGAAGAGTTCACTGTGTCCGAGTATGGCCACGGCAGGGGCGTTTTTTATAAGGGTGGAATCAGTCACGTTCCAGTTTACGGAAATGTCATTGGTCACGAATATGTTCGCAGAGGAAATGACGTAGGACGAAAACCTGTATCCGGTATAGGTGAACAGCAGGGTGTCACCTCTTTCCAATGTATCCCCGTCCCCCTGTTCGCGGATGAGCCTGAAGACACCGTCCCTTGTCACGCATTGCAGCTGGGAGTCGGATTTCATCTGCCCGTTCACATATTTCTCTATGCCGGAGAGCTGTTTGGAATAGATGTCGGTCTCTCCGGGGTTGCAGGCGCAGATTGCGAACAGCGCCGATATGATTGCCAATGTCCTAACTTTCATTTCTGAAATACTCTCCGGTGACCTTTCTGATATAATCTTCCGCATCTTCTTTCCGGGCAATGTCCTTCGGCCAGAAAAGTTTTCCTCCGGATGCCAGCTCGTGTCCTCCTCCGTTGAAATATTTTACGGCGATGCCGTTTGCGGAAGTTCCTCTCTTCGAACGTATTGATACGCGGAGGAAACCTTCATCCTCTCGCACGAATATGCTCATTCTCACCGATTTTATCGCGAGAGGCATATTGACGATGCCCTCCAGTTCGCCTTCCATTATGTCATATTTACGTGAAGTTTCTCCGCTTAATACAATATACGCCACCCCGTTTTCCGTTATCTTCATCACGGATGCTAGCAGGTGGCCCATGAGTCTTATGCGGTTCTCGCGGTATTCGTTGAATACGTGATTGACTATGGCCTCTCTGTCGACGCCTGCCGCAAGCATTCCGGCCACGGCTTCGAGCGTGCCCGGGAAAACCGAATTGCCGAAATTGTTGGTGTCGGTAGTGATGCCTGTCATAAGAGCCGTGAGACACTCCAGAGACAGTCTCGAGGTGCTGCCGGCAATCTGCGGCATCTTGAGCAGGGAGTCGTAAAGGAGCTCACAGGTGGACGAAACTTCCGTGCAGGATATCAGGGTCGTGAAAATCTCTGTCTCCGGAGAAAGATGGTGGTCGAAAAGTATTTTCGGGGCAGAGGATGCGCGTATGAATTTTTCGAGGCATCCTGTACGCGCCGGCCCGCTCACGTCCAGACAGATGATGAGTCCGGCGTCTGATAACGCCTTCCCGGCTGCGGCGGGCTCCTTGTCAAAGTAAACGGGGACTCCGCCGTATTCGAACAGGAAGTTGACAGCGACGTTCACGGCATTGTCGAGCACTATCAGATGTTCTCCTCCGTAGTTGTCATCCAGAAAGCGTTTCATTGCGACGCAACTTCCGGCTGCATCTCCGTCCGGGCGGGTGTGTGATACGATGACCGTTTTCCCGACTTTCCCGAAAAGGGAGTCGAGCTTTGTCGCTTCATTTGCCGAAAGTCTCTCCATCTAAAAATATGATAATGCAAATTTACAAAGAATATTGCATTTAATAAATCATTTTCATAACTTTGTCAAGTTTTAGGAATACAAAAATCAAACAGATATGAACGGAGTTCTTAAAAAGGTACTTACTTATTTCGTTTTGCCGCTTATTATCGTGGCTCTCGCTTATGCAATTGTAACAAGCGTAATGAAGCCCGTACGCTTCAAGAAGGAAACTGAAGCGCGCAAGGCGGTGGCCGTCCAGCAGATGAAGGATATCCGCACCCTTCAGGTTGCATACAAGACCTCTACCGGGCATTATGCCGCCACCATTGATTCCCTCATCGATTACTACAACAACGGGAAGATGTCCATCGTGATGCAGATAGGTTCTGCGGACGATTCTCTGGCAGTCGCTCACACCGAGGCCGTCAAGAAATCGAAGCGCGGCAAGATTACCGGAGCCGAGTTGTACGAACTCTATCTGAAGGGAGACAAGAATCTGGTGTTCTCCGTCGAGAACAATGTGTCGGTAAAGGATACGCTCTTCGCTTCACGCAGCGATTTCGATGTCACCGCTCTCAAGTATATTCCGTTCTCGGAGGGTGATACCGTTATCGTCGAGGCCATCATCAAGACCGTTTCCGGTGTTCCCGTTCCGCTTTTCGAGGCCAAGATGCCTTACAGATCGCTTTTGAAAGGAATGGACAACCAACTTCGCATCAATCTTGACGCCGAGCAGCGCAAGATGAACAGATATGAAGGTCTCCAGTTGGGAAGCATCTCAGCTCCCAACAACAACGCCGGTAACTGGGAGTAAACAGCGGATGAGTCAAATACCCAAATGCACCTTGGTGCCGACCCGCTATTTGGCCGGGAAGGATCCGAGGTGCTTTCTTTCTGAAGTGACGGATTTGCCGGAAGACGCCCGGGTGGCCGTCGTTCATATTCCGTCCTATGAAGCGGAACTTGTGTATGAGGATACAGGTGCAGGAGTCCCCTCGCTTCTCGGTGTGATTGCAGCTCTGACGAAGTGCAGCGGCTATTCCAAGATAGCGGCCCTGTATGCGGACGGGTGTCTCTCCCTCGCTGTCGCTTTGGGCAACGACCTTCAACTGGCCAACGTTTATGAGGCTCCGGATTTCACCACCGCGGAGTACTTTATCTTTGCAGTGATGAAATGTCTTCAGCTTAATCCGGAAGTTTCCGTCATAAGTCTTCTCAACAGACCGTCTGCTCAGGAGGAAATGTCGCTTTACCGTTATTTCAAGGGGGTGGAGACTATATGAGAATTATCGGCGGGAGATTGAAAGGACGCTTGATAATGCCCCCACGCGGCTATGCTGCGCGACCTACGACTGATTTTGCCAGAGAAGGTCTCTTCAACGTACTCGGCAACGAGTATGAATTCGAAGATCTCAAGGTGCTTGACCTTTTCGGCGGTACCGGCGCCGTGGCTTTCGAATTCGCATCTAGAGGCGCGTCGCGTGTGTTCAGCGTAGAGATGTCCAGAGAAAATGCATCTTTCATCAAGACCGAGGCGGCGAGGCTTGGACTTGACAACGTGACTATGGTAAGGGACAACGTATTCGATTTCCTCCCGGTGTGCCGGGAGAAATTCGACATTGTGTTTGCCGACCCTCCCTATGCATTGGACGGATTGGAAGATATTCCCGACAAGGTTCTTTCGCGGGATATTCTTTATCCGGGGTGCAATTTCATTCTCGAACACGGAGGAGAACATTCATTCCGCAGTCATCCGCAGTTCGTCAAGGAAAAAGTGTACGGACGTGTACACTTCACATTTTTCGCGGCAGTCCGTTAGCTCCGTTCCGGTTCGCTTTTATCCTTGCGCATAGGCAGGATTACCTTGTAGTGGAAAACGACTTCTGAGAACAGCACGATTGCCAGAGCAAGAATCAGACTCAGGGTGAACGGCAGGTTGAATCCTATTTTTTCGCTGAAAATGTACGTGAATACCACCGCCGTCATAAATATCGCCGGAATTTCCGTCAACAGGAAACGGTATCCCTTCTTTTCCTTTGCAAGATAGATTGATTCCATCCACAGTACTATGGCGGCCATAGTCTGGTTGGCCCAGCCGAAATATCGCCATATCTTGTTGAAACCTTGTTCGTCACTGATGTTGAATGCCAGAATGCCGATGCAGATGAGAAACAGGGGCAGTGAAATCATTATCCTGTTCTTTTTCTCTTTCTGGCTGATGTGCAGAGTCTCTGCGACAATCAGTCGGGCGCTGCGGAAAACGGTATCTCCGCTGGTTATGGGGGCCGCAACCACTCCTAGTATGGCCAGAAGACCTCCGGCTATGCCGAGCCAGGACTTTGAAATCTCATTGACCACGGTAGGGGCCGCAGCTGACGTGTTGCTCCCCACTTCTGCCGCACCTCCCTCGAAAAAGAAGTAGGTCGATACTGCGGCCCATATCATCGCGATGATGCCTTCCGTAATCATTGCCCCGAAGAATATGGGTCTTCCCATTTTTTCGTCGGTGATGCAGCGGGCCATCATCGGGCTCTGGGTCGAGTGGAAGCCGCTGATGGCTCCGCAAGCGATGGTGATGAACAGGCAGGGGAAGATGCGCTGTCCCCTGATTCCGACGGATGCTCCCTTGTTGCCCAGCCCGTCCCAGAATTCCGGTAATGACGGCCATTTGATGAAGAGGCACACCATAAGGGCGAGAGCCATGAAAATCAAGGCGAAGGCGAATAAAGGATATATTTTCCCTATAATCTTGTCAATGGGCAGGAGGGTGGCTATGATGTAGTAGATGAAGATGGCTCCTACCCATATCATTACGCTTGTGGAGTGGCCGTCACCTCCGCAAAGGTCATCAAGGATTATTGCGGGGCTGTAAACGAAGACCGCCCCGATGAGCATAAGCACCACAGCCACGAACGTGAGCACTGCTTTTTTTGCGCCGGGGCCCATATATATCCCGATCATTTCCGGTATGCCCGCCCCGTCATTTCTTACCGATATCATTCCGCACAGGTAATCGTGCACGGCTCCTGCGAATATGCATCCGAGTACAATCCAGATGTAACTTGCAGTACCGAACTTCGCT
This sequence comes from Bacteroidales bacterium, assembly GCA_024401975.1. Classification (GTDB taxonomy): domain Bacteria; phylum Bacteroidota; class Bacteroidia; order Bacteroidales; family UBA932; genus Cryptobacteroides. The sequence continues at coordinate 9,917 of JAKSKB010000009.1, forward strand.
CCCATTATTGCACCGAAGATGGGGCCTGTGCCGGCAATGTTGAGGAATTGTATCATATAGACTTTCCATGACGGCATAGGGACGTAGTCAACACCGTCCATCCTTGTGAATGCCGGCGTTTTACGCGACGGTATGGGACCGAAAATCCTTTCCGTGAACTTTCCATAGAAGAAATATCCTGCGACGAGGAGACAGATGCAGAAAATGAAAGAATACATCTTGTAGTGAGTTAGATTCCAAAATGATAGTGCGGTCCGAAACGTTCGAACGCTTCGCGGTCAAGCATCTCTCTGTCATCCGGGTGAGCTATGCTTATCAGGAGGCGCGCTCTCTCCTGAAGGGATTTGCCGTAAAGATCCACTGCGCCGTACTCGGTCACGATCCAGTGGGCATCCGCTCTGGGAGTGACCACTCCGGCACCGGGATTGAGTACACTTACAATCTTGTTCTTGCCCTTTGCCGTGCGCGAGGCGAATGCCGTTATGCTCTTTCCTCCTTTCGACATTGTGGCGCCTTTGACAAAATCCAGCTGTCCTCCCGTACCGGAAAAAATCCTGGTGCCTATCGAATCCGCGCAAATCTGTCCTGTCAGATCCACCTCTGTAGCGGAATTTATCGATTTCATATGGTCGTTGCGGGCGATGACCATCGGATCGTTGGTGTAGGCTATGTCTTTCATCAGCACGGACGGGTTGTCATTGATGAAATCATAGACATCCTTTGAACCGAGGAGGAAGGAGGCGACAACTCTGCCGTTGTCAATGTTCTTGCATCGTCCGTTTATCACGCCGGACTTTATCAGGCGGAGCAGTCCGTCGGCGAACATTTCAGTGTGCAGGCCGAGATTCCTGTGCCCGTCAAGTTGTCCGGCGAGAGCGTTGGGGAGGGCACCTATTCCCATCTGTATGCAGTCTCCGTCTTCCACGAGTTCGGCGCAACGTCTCCCTATTTCCATCTCTATGGCCGTCGGTTCAGAGAAATCCTTGGTGATGAGAGGGGAGTCGTCTTCGACCAGATAGTCGAAACTGCTGATGTGGAGCAGGTCTCCGTGGGCATAAGGGACATTTCTGTTTACCACGGCCAGACGCAGTGCCGCCGATTCCACAGCGGCCAGTGAGCAGTCCACCGAAGTCCCCAGCGACACGTAGCCGTCCTTATCCGGGAGCGATACCTGTACCATAGCCACATCCAGCCGGATGAAACCCTCGCGATACAGTTTTGCGCTTTCTCCAAGATGAACGGGCAGATAATCCGCGTATCCGTCGTTGACGTTGGCGCGTACGTTGGGTCCGATGAAAAATCCCTGATCAAAGAAGATGCCTTCATATTTTTTTTCGCTGTACGGGGCGTTGCCTTCCGTATGGAAATGATGGAAATGCAGGTCAGTCACTTCACCGGCGTCGGCACGGCGGCACAGGGCGTTTATCAGGACATGGGGCACACTCGCTACGCTGCTCAGATGTATGCGGCTGTGTGATTTGACGTGGCTGACAGCTTCATCAGCCGAAACGAAATGCAAGTCAACTTTCATCTCAAGAGAATTTGCTAAATTTGCATTGCAAAATTAACAATTTTAGTATGCATTCAAAACAAGAAAAGCTCGATTCTTTCGGACGCCTGCTTGACACTATGGACGCGCTTCGCGAGAAGTGCCCCTGGAATGCGGAGCAGACTATGGAATCTATCAGACATATGACGGAGGAGGAGGTTTACGAGTTGAGCGACGCTGTCATCCGTGACGATTCGCAGGATGTCTGCAAGGAGCTTGGAGATTTGCTGTACCATATAGTGTTCTATGCGCGGATGGCTCAGGAGAAAGGACTGTTCGATATTGCCGATTCTCTTGACAAGGTGGTGGAAAAGATGGTTTTCCGACACCCACACGTGTTCTCTCCTGACGGGCGCAAGATCACGGCGAAGGAAATTGCCGACAATTGGGAACTGGTCAAGGCGAAGGAAAAGGAAGGCAACAAGACGGTGCTGGCGGGGATTCCTGATACTATGCCGGCGATGTTGAGAGCCTTGTCGATGCAGGAGAAGGCCCGGGGCGTAGGTTTCGATTGGGAAAAGAGGGAGGACGTGTGGGACAAGGTGCATGAGGAACTTGGAGAAGCCGAAGAGGCCTGCTCTGAAGGAGAAAGGACTCATATGGAAGAAGAGTTCGGAGACCTTCTTTTCGCCGTGCTGAACGCTTGTCGTCTGTATGATATTGATCCGGAGGTGGCTTTGGGCGGCAGCTGCTCCAAGTTCAGGAGAAGGTTCTCGTATCTGGAGGCGAACACTCTGGCTAGAGGCCGTAAGTTGAAGGATATGACTCTGGCCCAGATGGATGCGATATGGGACGAAGGTAAAGCGAAGGGACTCTGATGTGGACTGAAAGGACTGAAATGCTTATAGGAACGGAGGGGCTGTCCAGGCTGGCGGCCTCCCGGGTGGCGGTAATCGGTGCGGGTGGAGTGGGCGCTTCGGCCGCGGAAATGCTTGTCCGCGCCGGAGTGGGGCATCTCACGCTTGTGGACAATGACACGGTGGGAGAAACGAATATAAACCGTCAGCTCCCGGCACTTCATTCTACGGTAGGGAAGTCCAAGTGCGCTGTCTTGGGAGAGCGGTTTTTGGATATAAACCCCTCGCTGGATCTAAGGATTATAGAGGAATTTGTCTGCGAAGACAACGTGACCTCTCTTCTCGGCGCCGTGCGCTATGACTATGTGGTCGATGCCATAGACACTCTCAGCCCTAAGATAGCCCTTATACAGTACTGCCTGTCTTCCTGTATACCTCTGGTCTCCTCGATGGGGTCGGGCGCAAAAACTGATGCGACCGCAGTGCGCCTGTGCGATATATCGAAGACCATCGAATGTCCTCTGGCAAGAATGATACGTAAAAGGCTTCACCATCTCGGCATCAGAAGCGGTTTTCTTGCCGTGTATTCCCCGGAGAAACCGGACAAGAGCGGGATGGTGATAGAAGAGACCCGCAACAAGAAATCGCAGGTTGGAACCATATCTTATATGCCGACTGTATTCGGTTGTGTCTGCGCGCAGGCCGCGATACGGGGAATAACGGAATAATTTCTTAAATTTGCAATTCCATACGTCAAGACAAATATGGCAGAAAATACCTTACTTGAAAAAGTCCTCAGTCTTCAGGACAAGTTCCGCTCCCTGCAGGACCAGCTTTCCGACCCGGCGGTGATTGCGGATATGAAGAAGTATGTCCAGTTGAACAAGGACTACAAGCAATTGGAACCCATTATCCGCACAGGTCTGGAATACAAGAAGATGGCAGATAACCTTGCTTCGGCTAAGGACGTGTTTATGAACGAGAAGGATGACGATCTCAAGGAGATGGCCCGCGAAGAAATAAATGAGATACAGGAAAAACTCCCTGCGATGGAACAGGAGATAAAGCTGCTTCTCATCCCGGCGGATCCAGATGACGCCAAGAATGCGATGATTGAAATCCGAGGAGGAACCGGCGGGGACGAGGCTGCCATTTTTGCGGGAGATCTTTTCCGGATGTATCAGCATTTTGCGGAAGCACGGGGCTGGAAACTTGAAATCAGCGACCAGACTCCCGGGACATCGGGTGGCTTCAAGCAGGTGGTTTTCAAATTGTCATCTTCCAACGACGGCGTTTACGGGATAATGAAGTACGAGTCGGGCGTGCACCGAGTGCAGAGGGTGCCGCAGACCGAGACTCAGGGACGCATCCAGACTTCAGCGGCTTCCGTCGCCGTATTCCCCGAGGCCGGAGAATTCGATATAGAACTCAATCCCAATGATATACGTAAGGATCTGTTCTGTTCTTCAGGACCGGGAGGACAAGGGGTTAACACTACATATTCTGCTGTCCGTCTGACACATATACCTTCCGGGATAGTGGTCCAATGTCAGGAAGAACGTTCCCAGCTGAAGAATCTTGACAGGGCGATGGAGGAATTGCGCACACGTCTCTACAATATGGAGCATCAGAAATATCTTGATGGAATAGCGGCAAAGCGCAAGACGATGGTCTCTACTGGTGACCGTTCGGCAAAGATACGCACATACAACTATCCGCAGGGCCGTGTGACCGATCACCGCATCAACTGGTCGATGTACAATCTTCCCGTATTTATGGATGGCGACATACAGGACTGCATAGATCAGTTGCAGATTGCAGAGAACGCCGAACGTCTCAAGGAAGCGGGGGAGTGATGCCTTCCGGACCCGTCAGGCCGTGAGTCTGTCCAGTGCAAGTTTTACGAGATTCCTTATAAGCGTCTTGTAGTCAGTCCTGCTGTTTTTCAGATGACGATTGGCTATTATGCAGCACACGGTGCCGCCCTTGTGGCCCAAATGTGCGGCGAGTCCGGAAAGGGCTGAACTTTCCATTTCGAAGTTGGTGATGCGGTAGTCTCCATAGCGCCAGCTTTCGAAATCTTCGAGCATCCGCGGCATTGCCGGCTGAATGCGTATGACGCGTCCCTGCGGGCCGTAGAATCCCGATGCTGAGACGGTAACCCCCTTGACCGTGCAGTCCTTGAACCTGTCAATCAACTCTTCGGAAGCCTTTATGAAGTAGGGGGCGGGGAGATGCCTGTCCCAGTGTGTGTGTTCCGTGAAAGATTTTTCCATAGAGGCATCGGAATAGTCGTCTCTGTCCGCATACCAGTTGATGAGTCCGTCACATCCTGCGGAATAATGCGTGAATACGAATGCCCCCAAAGGAATATCCGGCTGGATGGCTCCGCTGGTGCCTATCCTGAGGATGGTGAGGGTGCGGTGCTCCGTCTTGATTTCCCTTGTGTTGAAGTCAATGTTGGCAAGGGCATCCAGTTCGGTGACGACAATGTCTATGTTGTCACACCCTATCCCGGTGGAAAGAACGGTCACCCGTTTCCCGTTGTACTTTCCTGTCATCGAATGGAATTCTCTGACCTGACGCCGGAACTCGATGTCTGTGAGAAATTCCCCGACAGCATCCACTCTTCCCGGGTCTCCCACGAGAATAACCGTGTCCGCAAGTTCTTCGGGTCTGATGTGGATGTGAAATGCCGAGCCGTCCTGATTTATTATAAGTTCTGATTCCGGAATTTTCATAAAGTCTGTTTTACTTTTTGCCAATATAGGATATTGTCTCGTATTTTCATATTTTTGCGGTGGAAATCAACTGACCGATTGAATATGTGGCAGAGAATTCAGACTTTGTATCTGGCGATAGCCGTCGGATTGATGACAGCAATGTTTTTTTGCGTGAAAGCCGTGGAGATATTGCCTGGCGGAGCGCAGCGGGAATACAGTTATGCGGCTTATGTCCCTTATCTCATCCTGATTATTCTTGCCGTTTTTCTCGGACTGGTGGCTCTTTCGTCTTACAGGCACAGGATATTCCAGATGCGTACGGCAGTCCTCGCCGCACTCATCACGCTGGCTCTTCAGGTATGGATAGCGGTAGATTACTTCACGGCCGCCGACTGTGTGGTGTTCAGAGTGAGTGCCGTGTTCCCGCTTGCGGCAGTGATTATGGATGTACTTGCAGCTGCCAACATCTATTCGGACCAGTTGATGGTGGAGAGTTTTTCAAGTCTCCGCTCGCGGAAGAAAAGATAGTCAGCCTTTGGAATTGAATCTGGCGAGAACCTGCTCCTCGTAGCTTTTGCTTACCGGGATGGGGGCTATGGCATCGTTGCCCAGATCAAGCATATAGCAGTCCTTCTCGTGCGTAAGTATATCCACCTTGGATATGTTTACGATGTATTTCCGATGACAGCGCACAAGATTGCTGCCGCTGAAACTTTCCTCAATTGTTTTCAGACGGCAGCGGAGCATATATTGCTTGAGCATATTGTGCGTGTCCGAGTACCATACTTTTATGTAATTGTCATCGGATTCTATGTAGAAAAGATTGTCAGCATTGATTGACAGTTTCAAAGTCCCGCTGTTGTCGAACAGTGTTATCTTGTTCTCAGCCCCTCTCGCTCCGGAAATGTCATCGGAAATGACGTTTCCGAAATTTATCATCCGTATTGTGTTGTCCTTGTCCTGCAACGCGAAGAACATCGCAGATATCAGGTTGGGGACTCCGAGCAGAACAATGCTGTAAACCAGGGACATGGCCACAAGTTCATCCACCGGGCGTTTCAGCACTATCAGTTCTAGCTGATGCCCCTTTATTGTGAAAAAAACGTAGATGAAACTTATCAGAACCATCTCGATTATGCTCCAGGTGATGAAGGTGAGATAAGTTATGATGAAGCGGTGTCTGAGATAGTACAGGGTTCTCCTGCTGGCGGAAAGGAAGAGTATGGCGATAAGGAAGAAAGCCACCGTGTACCTGAACGCCTGGGGCGTGCTGAGAGCGAACCATGCATTATGGGAGAATGGCAGGCTCAACAGCACGAACACAAGCGAGAAAAGTGTCGTGAACGTAACCGTCCATATCATCTGGAATTTTCCCAGAAGATAGTCCGGAACTTTGTCACTCAATGAAAACATTTCGGCAAGGATTTACTCCTTGTTTTCGTCGTAGTAGGCGCTGTATTTGTCGTAGATGGCCTTGAACTCTTCGTGGTCTCCCATAAGTCTGTAGGAGGCGCTCTTGAGGAGGATGCTGACGTTGAGCTTCACTTCAGGGTCGTTGCTGATTTCAAAAGCCTTTTCGAGCGGTTCCGCGCAAGCGATGAGCGAGGTCTCCCACTCCTTGACCAGGGCGAGATACTTTTCGTTGTCGAGTTCCTCACCGGCGAGTTTCGCTATATCCTCGGCCTTGTTGAAGAACGCCAGCCCCTTGAAGAAATATCCCCTGTCATAGTTGGGGTCAATCTGGGTGCTCCTGTCATATTCAGCCACGGCTTCTTCCATCTTTCCGAGCTGTGAATAGATGTTGCCCTTGACAGAGTAGAGGGAAGGGTTGGACGAATCGTTGGCTATGGCCTTGTCAAGCAGGTCGAACAGTCTTTCAGGATCATCCTTGTTCTCGATGTAGAGATTGATGAGGCCCACGAGGATGTTCTGTCCCTGAGGGAATTCGGCAAATCCTTGCTCAAGAATCTCCTTCGCACTTTGCTTATCTCCGAGCTGGATATACACGCTGGCAAGATTGGCGTGGGCGTCACCTTTGTCATTTTCGTAGCCGTATTTTTTTACGAGGTCTATGTACAGGTCTCTTGCGCGTTCGAAATCGCCTGCCATCCTTGCGGTCTCACCGGCATAATAGAGGCAGATTGTATCCATCTTCGCGCAAGGCTCCGTGGCGGATACTCTGAAGCTCTTTTCAAACATTGCGCTGGCCTCCTTGTATTTACTGAGATAGTAATTGTTGTAAGCCCCGTCCATAAGTTTCTTGTGGATGTTCTCGAGGCCGTTGGCAATATCGTTCTTCTTGGCTCCTTTGACGTCGAGTTCATACGCCTTGGCGTAGGCTTCGGCGGCTTTCCCAAGTGCATCGGGGTCTATGGGCTCTGTGATTTCGATTATGCTGAGCACGTCATTTATACTGATGTAATAATTGCAGGTGTTGTAAACCTCCTTGGTGAAAGTGTCGGCCCCGATTTGTACGCTTTCAGTGGAAGATGGCTTCTCCTGGATGGCGATGTCCCTGTCCATCTTGCTCATACCCGGGTATCCGTTCCCGGCGGGAGCGTCATACGCATCGATATAGGCTTCGGCGAGTTTTATCCAAGTGGCGAACTTGGTGTTCTTTTTCTCGTTTTCCGAAGCGGCCTTGGCATTTTCCAGTGCGGATTTGGCTGCCGGAACTGTTTTTACCTGGGCACCGGCAATCTGGATGCCTGCAAAGATTGCAATGACAAAAAGAATCTTTTTCATAATGTCGTGTCGTTAGATGTTATTTGTGATGTTTGATGTTGTCTATTCCTCCGTTTCTTCGGTTTCGGGTTCATCCTCACCGGCGGCTACAGCCGAAATGGCTGCAATGCTGTCACTTTCACGGATGTTTATGAGCTTGACGCCCTGAGTGGCACGTCCGGCCTCTCTGATGTCCTTGACGCTCATACGGATGGTGAGACCTGACTGGTTTATTATCATCAGGTCGTTGTCTTCCGTGACAAGCTTGATGGCCACGAGTTTTCCTGTCTTTTCGGTGATGTTGATGGTCTTCACACCTTTTGCACCCCTGCTTGTGATGCGATACTCCTGAGGACTGGTGCGCTTTCCGAATCCGTTTTCGCTCACTACGAGTACGGTACGGTTCCCGGCATCCTCCGCCTTGGGGTCAAAGGCAATTGCCCCGATTACGGCATCGTCTTCTCTGACGTTTATGCCGCGGACTCCGGCCGAATTCCTTCCGAGCGACCTGGCCTGCGTCTCGTCAAACCTGACGCAGCGTCCGTTGCGGGCAGCTATCATTATCTCGTGGGAGCCTCCGGTAAGAAGTGCGTCTATGAGCTCGTCCCCCTCACGGATGTTGATGGCGTTGATGCCCTTGTTGAAACTCCTGGAGTTGGTGTATTCGGAAAGTTCCGTCTTCTTTATCACGCCCCTCTTCGTTATGAGGACGACATACATCGGCTTTTCGGTGTCGGCATCCTTCGGGAGGGGGATGTTGAGGTAGGTGCGTATCTTGTCATCCGGATCGATGGCGAGGAGGTTCTGCACGGCGCGTCCCTTTGACGTACGCGTTCCTTCGGGAAGTTCATAGACCTTCTTGCAGTAGCGTATGCCCTTTTCCGTGAAGAAGAGCATCGTGGAATGCATATTGGCCACGTAGATGTGCTCGATGAAATCCTCGTCTCTGGTCGCGCTGGCCTTCTTGCCCACACCTCCGCGGTTCTGTGTGCGGAATTCGGACAAAGGTGTCCGCTTGATGTATCCGAGGTGGGATATGGTGATGACCACGTCCTCGTTGGCATAGAAGTCTTCGGGATTGAATTCATCCTCGCTGAGAGTGATTTCAGTGCGACGCGGGTCGCCGTATTTCTCCTTGAGGGCAATGCTTTCCTTCTTGACGATTTCAAGTTGTTCCCTGTCGCTTGCGAGTATTTCCAGGCAACGGGCTATGAATTTCTCGAGTTCCGCAAACTCCGCCTGGAGCTTTTCTTTCTCCAGTCCTGTCAGCTGGCGCAGTCTCATTTCTATGATGGCCGCCGCCTGCACGTCATCAAAGCCGAACCGGGCCATGAGTTCGCCTTTGGCCTCGTCGGCAGTCTTGGAAGCCTTGATGATGGCGATTATCTCGTCAATGACGTCTATCGCTTTCAGCAGGCCTTCGAGTATGTGAGCCCGCTTCTGGGCCTTGTCAAGTTCGAATTTTGTGCGGCGCACCACCACCTCGTGGCGGAATTCGACGAAACAGCTTATTATTTCCTTGAGGGAAAGGGTGCGTGGCCGTCCGTTCACCAGAGCTACGTTGTTGATGGCGAAACTCGACTGGAGGGCCGAGTATTTGAAGAGCATATTGAGGACCACGTTGGCATTGGCGTCCTTCTTTACGAGGAACTCTATCCTGATACCTTCGCGGCTGGTAAGCTCCCTGATATCGGAAATGCCTTCCAGCCTCTTGTCCTCGACCATCTCTCCGATGCGCTTTATCATCTCGCTCTTGTTGACCATGTACGGTATCTCCGTAACCACTATGGCGTCACGTCCGTTGTCGAGTTCTTCGATTTCGGCCTTCGCCCTTATGACTACTCTGCCGCGGCCGGTATTGTATGCATCGATGATTCCCTGCTTTCCCATTATTATGCCTCCGGTAGGGAAATCAGGCCCTTTTATATGCTCCATCAGTCCTTCGACGCTTATGTCGGGGTTGTCGATGTAGGCGCAGATGGCGTCACAGCATTCGGAAAGGTTGTGGGGTGCCATATTGGTGGCCATTCCGACGGCGATGCCGGCGGAACCGTTGAGAAGAAGGAGCGGAGCCTTGGTGGGAAGAACGGAAGGCTCTTCCAGCGTGTCATCGAAATTGGATTGGAAATCCACCGTGTCCTTGTCCAGGTCGCACAGCACGTCTTCCGACATTTTTTCAAGTTTCGCTTCCGTGTATCGCATCGCGGCCACGGGGTCTCCGTCCATACTTCCGAAATTGCCCTGGCCGAATATCAGCGGGTAGCGCTGGTTCCAGTTCTGGGCAAGTCTGGCCATCGCGTCATATACGCTTGAATCCCCGTGGGGGTGGAACTTGCCAAGCACTTCCCCGACGATACGCGCCGATTTCTTGGTCTGCCCCGAATAATTCAGCCCGAGTCCGTTCATTCCGAACAGTACGCGTCTCTGCACCGGTTTCAAACCGTCCCTCACATCCGGCAGCGCTCTCGAAACTATGACAGACATCGAATAATCGATGTATGCATTTCTCATCTCCTGGTCTATTTCGACCGGCTCGATGATGCCGGTAATCTGTCCGGCATCCATTTCCTCACTCATATTCGTACTCTTGTTAAGTAACATTATCCATAAACATACAAATTTAATAAAATTATCTAAATTTGCCAACGTTATGCAAATGATATTGTCAGACGAAGTGATAAGATTGCTGGATTATGCGGCCGATGAGGCGATGCGGACCGGCTCGCGGGAGATTTCGCCGGACCATCTGCTGCTCGCCATCATCCGCGACGGGGAAAATACCGCCGCTGAATGTCTCCGTAGGGCGGAGGTCGATCAGGAGGCCTGCAAGACCTTCATCGAGGAACGGATTTCCTGCGGTGTGATGGTGCCGTATGAACTTAAGGCGGAAGTCACCCATTCCCGGGACGTGTCCAGCATAATGAACCTCTCGGTGGCGGGAGCGCAGATGCGGGGTTCGGACAGAGTGGCGGCTGCTGACGTGCTGGTATCCGTCCTCAAGATGGAGGAGGGTGTCGGAAAGACCTGTCTGAAAAGCAAGGGAATCACTTCCGGGACAGTATCCCTGATATGGAAGAAACTTTGCGGTGCGGGGGAAGAAGTACGCGAAGCGAATCCGCAGAATTCTGTACTCGGTTATGTCCGCATCCCGAAAAACAATATATCAAGTTGATGAACAAGTTGTCCAAAATCGTTTTGGCCGCGACCGGAATCGTGGCGGCCTCATCCGCAAAGGCGGCGGAAAAAGTGTGGATTGAACCGTCAGGCACGTACCTGTATGCCAGCAAGGACGGGCAGGATCTCTATATGGATGTCTATGAGCCGGCGGAAGGTTCCGTCACTTCCATCGACGGGCGCGAAAAACCTGCTGTGATCTTTATGTTCGGCGGGGGATTCAAGGAAGGGGAGCGTAACAACCTTTCTTATTCCAAATGGTTTTCAATGCTGTCGGAAAACGGTTTCAAAGTGATTTCCATCGACTATCGTCTCGGGCTGGCCGGAGTGAAGAAAGTGGGGCTGACTCAAGCCGGACTTGTTGAGAATGCCATACATCTCGCGGTGGAGGATCTGTTCAGCGCCACGTCGTACATCGTACAGAATGCGGAAATGCTGGGAGTGAATCCTTCCAATATAGTGATAAGCGGTTCGTCCGCCGGTGCTATTTCCGTGATGCAGGCGGAGTGGGAACTTTGCAATGCCACGTCTTACGCCTCCCTTCTTCCGGAAGGATTCCGCTATGCCGGGGTGATGTCTTTCGCCGGCGCCATATTTTCCCGGAAGGGCAGAATACGTTATGCGGAAGCCCCGTCTCCCATATTGATGTTCCACGGGACGGCGGACAAGATTGTAGAATACAAGCAGATATGGTTTTTCCGCCTGCGTTTTGCGGGGAGCTGCGTTATCGCCCGTACGCTTGCACGTTGCGGCTTTTCTTATAATTTCTACCGTTTCAAGGACTGCAGCCACGAGATAGCCGTTTCGATGGAGCAGAATTTTGCCGAGGAAATGCGATTCATCGAGACCAACGTGATGAAGGGGAGTCCCAGGATAATAGACGCTCTGGTGACGAAAGACCCCGCCATCCCCGAATCTGTCTGGAAGGGTATGTCTTCCGCCGACCTCTACAAGGACTGACACCCGGGATTATGCGCCGTCAAAGGCCTTCACTATTCTGGTGACCAGCGGGTGGCGCACTATGTCCTTGCTGGTGAAGTGTATGCAGTGTATTCCCTTTATGCCGGAGAGCAATTCCATCCCTTTCAGCAGGCCTGAATCGCTTTTACAGGGAAGGTCTATCTGACTGGTGTCGCCGGTGACTATGAATTTGGCATTGCACCCCATTCTGGTGAGGAACATCTTCAACTGGCCCGCATTGGTGTTCTGGGCTTCGTCGAGTATGACGCAGGCGTGGTCCAGGGTACGTCCTCTCATATATGCCAGCGGGGCTATCTGGATGGTGCCGTCAGCCATGAACTCCTGTAGCCTCCTGACAGGAATCATATCCCCCAGGGCATCGTACAGGGGTTGCAGGTAGGGATCGAGCTTGTCCTTGAGGTCTCCGGGCAGAAATCCCAGCCTCTCTCCGGCTTCGACTGCCGGACGTGTGAGGATTATCCTCTTTATCTCGCGGTTTTTCAGAGCTCTTACCGCAAGGGCAATGGCTATGTAGGTCTTGCCTGTGCCGGCGGGGCCGGTGGCGAATATGAGGTCGTTTTCAAAATATGCCTTCACCATTTCCTGTTGCGTCTTGTTCCTGGCCCTGATGGCCTTGCCGTCGGTGCTGTGGACAATGACTGCTTCCCCGTCGATTCTGAAACTGTCCCGTGACGATTCCCCGTCGAATATGTTTTCGACGTCGTAGGCGGTCAGGCCTTCTTTTCGACGGCTCAGTTCAACCAGCACGGCGAAATGCCGCTCGAATCCTTCGATGTCATCTTCTCCGCCTTCGAGGATGACGTCATTGCCACGGGCGACGACCTTCAAGGCGGGGTAGTAACTGCAGAATTCTTCGAGAATGCGGTTGCCCGCGCCGTAGATGGATATCGGATTTCCGGTCTCAATGGTGATGGTCTTTCTCATATTGTGCAAATATAGAATTTTTCGGGATTATTGATTAAATTTGCAAGATATATCAATTGAGGACGGTATGAGAAGAACGATTATCCTGTTCCTGGCCGCCGTGACGCTTGCGTGCCTGCTTTCCGGATGTGATTTTTTGCGGAAGGTCGCATCCAGACCGACATCCGTGGAACTTGAGACCCTGAAAGCGGACAGGACGGAAAAGGAGCGCGTGCTGGCCGATTCGCTGGCTGCGCTCAAGGCCGCGGAAGAATATGAAGCTGCCGAAACTGCCGCGCGTGACCGTTTCAACGGAGCAGGCGTGACGTTCCGGGAGGAAAACGGGGTAGAAGGACTTCAGTGCCGCTATTGCATTGTGCTGGGATCATTCTTGCAGAATTACAATGCCGGGCGCATTGCCTCAGAGGTGGAAGGATGCGGCCTGCAGCCCGTAAAATTCCGCTACGTGGGGGGCTATACTTCGGTAGGAGTATGTTCCGACACTCTCGCCGTGTTGTGGAAGAATTATTCCAGACTGGAATCTGAGCCGTTCTTTCCGCAGGATGCTTGGATTATGATTAACGCAGACAGATGATGCGCAGAGTCCTTTTGTCCATATTTCTCCTTGTACTGGCGCTGACTGCGGCGGGGCAGTATCGGGCGGGATATTCCGATTTGGGAGACAGTGAGACCGTTTCTGCATTCAAGGAGCACGTTTCGTTCATAGCTTCTCCGGCAAGAGAAGGACGTGCTCCCGGTTCGGAAGGGGAACGCGAAACTGCCGGTTACGTGAGTTCGAAATTCGGCGAGTACGGATTGGCCGTGATAAGCGGTGATGACGGTGACCCGTTCGGGATTCTTCAGGAAAACGGGGACACTCTTACCTCACGCAATGTTGTGGCTTTTATTCCGGGCTTTGACAAGGAATTGAAAGACAAGTATATAGTCATTGCGGCCCGTATGGACAATCTGGGGACTGGGACGATTACTGTGGATGGCGTGAGCCGGAAACATATATATTATGGTGCCAACGGCAACGCTTCGGGGCTCGCTATGCTGATGGAGCTGGCCGGGAAACTTCAGACCAATTCGATTATGCTGCGCCGTTCTGTCCTGCTGGTTGCGTTCGGGGCGTCCACCAGGACCTTCGCCGGCTCCTGGTATTTTCTTGAAAGGGCGTTTACGGCAGTCGGTGACATAGAAGCGATGGTGAATCTCGATATGGTGGGTACAGGGGAAAACGGTTTCTACGCGTACAGTTGCTCTAATGCCGATATGAATCAAATCGCCAAAGCTCTGGAATCAACTCTCCAGCCTATCAGGCCGGAAGTGGTCGCGTACGAACCCTTCCAGTCGGACTATATGGCGTTCTACAACAAGGAAATCCCGTCGATACTGTTCACTACGGGCAGAATTCCGGAAAACAACACTCCGAAAGACCGGCCTGAAATCCTCAATTACGAGATGATGGAGCAGGAGATGGAGTATGTGTACAACTACGTGGTTTCTCTTGCCAACGGCCCCAAACCCATCTTCAATCCGGACAGCGAGATAAAAAGGCGCGGACTTTTCAACGGAAATGACGTGATACCCTATTATGACTGCGACAGGAAGCCTTCTTTTCTTGGAAATACGGACCCTGCATTCTTTCTGCAGAAGTGGGTGTACCAGTATGTGAGATATCCTGATGCGGCTGTCAGGGACGGTATTCAGGGCAAGGTGCTGGTCGATTTCATCATAGATGAGAAAGGCAAGGTCAGAGACGCGAAGGTGCTGAGGGGCGTGGATCCCGACTTGGACGAGGAGGCGTTGCGGGTCATAAACGCATCTCCGGATTGGAAGCCGGGTATGGTGAACGGACGCAAGGTCAAATCGGAGATATCCCTGTACGTTGAATTCAGACTGGAAAGAAAAAAGAAAAGATAGAATTGGAATATGGAGTACGATTTCAAAGCAATTGAAGCCAAGTGGCAGGCGCGTTGGGCTGCCAAAGGCACGTTCAAAGCCGTCGAAGACCCGACAAAGCCGAAGTATTATGTTCTGGATATGTTCCCTTATCCGTCAGGAGCGGGACTTCACGTCGGTCATCCTCTCGGTTACATAGCGAGCGACATATATTCGCGATACAAGAGACTGTGCGGATACAACGTTCTTCATCCGATGGGCTACGATGCCTTCGGACTGCCGGCTGAACAGTATGCCATTCAGACGGGACAGCATCCGGAAATAACCACGACACGCAATATCGACCGCTACCGCGGACAACTCGACCGCATAGGATTTTCCTATGACTGGGACAGGGAGGTGAGGACCTGCGACCCTGAATTCTACAAATGGACGCAATGGGCGTTCCTCAAGATGTTCGACAGCTGGTATGATCCTGAACAGGACAAGGCCAGACCTCTGCCGGAACTGACGGCGAGACTTGAAAAGGAGGGCTATGGGGACGTGACCGCAGCGCAGTGGAATTCTGCATCCGAAAAGGAGAAATCGGACATTCTGATGCGCTACCGTATGGCTTATCAGGGTGAGACTTCCGTGAACTGGTGTCCCAAGCTCGGTACCGTTCTCGCCAATGACGAGGTGAAGGAAGGCCTTTCCGTCAGAGGGGGATTCCCGGTGGAGCAGAAAAAGATGAAACAGTGGCTACTCAGAGTATCCGCGTATGCCCCACGGCTCCTCGAAGGCCTCGACGGGCTTGATTGGAGTGATTCGCTCAAGGAAATGCAGAGGAACTGGATAGGGAAGTCGGAAGGTACCGAAATGGTGTTTGATACGATATGTGACGGCAAGGAACTGCCCGTCACCATATTCACGACCCGTGCCGACACTGTTTTCGGTGTCACCTTCATGGTACTCGCTCCCGAAAGCGACCTTGTCCCGCAACTGACATCCGAAAGCTGTCGGAGCGAGGTGGAGGACTATCTCAGACAGGTGGCAAAAAAGACGGAGCGCGAAAGGATTTCCGACACTCATACCGTTACCGGCGTGTTTTCCGGCTCTTACGGCATCAATCCCCTTACAGGAGAAAAAATCCCCATATGGATATCCGAATATGTGCTTGCAGGATATGGTACGGGTGCCATTATGGCCGTTCCGGCCCACGACAGCAGGGACTATGCCTTTGCGCGCAAGTTCAATCTTCCCATCATTCCGCTCATCGAAGGCTGCGATGTGTCGAAGGAGAGTTTCGATGCGAAGGAAGGCGTGATGTGCAATTCCGGTTTCTTGAACGGAATGCAGGTAAAAGAAGCGATAGAGGCGGCCAAGGATTACGTCGAGGCGCACGGACTCGGGAAACGCAAGACCAATTACCGTTTGCGCGATGCCATCTTCTCGCGTCAGAGGTATTGGGGGGAACCGTTCCCCATATATTATAAGAATGGGATCCCTACACCGCTGCCCGAAGACGCCCTTCCACTGGTGCTTCCGCAGACTGATGAATTCAAACCTGCGGAGACAGGGGAACCTCCTCTTGCCCGCATCAAGGACTGGACATACGAAGGATTGCCTTTGGAGACCAGTACGATGCCTGGATTTGCAGGGTCGAGCGCGTACTATCTCAGATACATGAGCCCGCGCGACGGCGAGGCGCTTGTCAGCAGCGAGGCGAACGCTTACTGGCAGGACGTGGACCTTTACCTCGGGGGCGCGGAACATGCGACAGGACACCTTATCTATTCCCGTTTCTGGAACAAGTTCCTCTACGATTTGGGCTATGTCTGCAAGGAGGAGCCTTTCAGAAAACTGGTCAATCAGGGAATGATACAGGGACGTTCCAGCTTTGTTTACCGCATCGTCGGCACCAACACTTTCGTGTCTGCCGGTCTCAAGGACTCGTACAAAACTACGGAAATTCACGTGGACATCAATCTGGTCCGATCCGACAGGCTCGATATGGCGGCCTTCCGGAAATGGAGGCCTGAGTTCGCTGATGCCCGGTTCATACTCGAAGAAGGAGAATACATCTGTGGCTATGCCGTGGAAAAGATGAGCAAGAGTATGTACAACGTGGTCAATCCCGATGATATCTGCGCCAATTACGGCGCCGACACCCTGCGTCTGTACGAAATGTTCCTCGGACCTCTTGAGCAGAGCAAGCCGTGGGATACCAAGGGCATAGACGGGGTGAACCGCTTCCTCAAAAAATTCTGGCGACTTTTCTATGACCGCTCGGAGCTGCTGGTTACGGACGGGAAAGCTACGGCCGAGGAATTGAAGGTGCTGCACAGGCTCATAGCCAAGGAGAAGGAGGATATGGAGTCATTCTCGTTCAACACCACCATAAGTGCGTTTATGATTGCCGTGAACGATTTGACGGCGATGAAATGCTCCAAACGCGAGATACTCGAGCCCTTGCTCGTACTCCTGAGCCCCTATGCTCCGCATATAGCCGAGGAACTGTGGGAGAAGATGGGGCACGGCCAGAGTGTCACGTTCGCGCGTTTCCCCGAATACGTTGAGGCTTATACGGTGGAAAACAATTGCACTTATGCCGTATCCTTCAACGGCAAGACCCGCTTTACGACGGAACTGCCCGCCGATATGGGACGTGAGGAAGTGGAGAAGAAAGTGCGTGCAATGGAGCAGACGTCGAAATATGTCGAAGGAAAGGAAATAGTCAAGGTGATTGTGGTGCCCGGCAAAATAGTCAATATCGTTGTCAAATGAAAATTCTGAAAGAATATCTGGTGATGACCTTGGGCGTGTTGATTTTCAGCGCCGCCTGGGGATGCTTCATGATTCCGAACGGAATGTCCAGCGGCGGTCTGACCGGCCTCTGCACCGTGCTCCAGTACGCTACACGGGGTCTGGTAAAGGTCGGTGTCAGTTATGGTGTGCTCAACGTGATTCTGCTCGCGATTGCATTTCTTGTCATGGGGGCGCGTTTCGGCATCAAGACCATATACTGCATAGCTCTGTCCTCAGTGGCGCTTGGGGCTTTTCCTTATTTTGAAGCGCTGCATTCCGTGCCCGGAAATTTCCTGTACGTGCCCGAACGTTTCCTGATACCGGTTCTGTCCGGAGTGATGGAGGGAGTGGGGCTCGGTCTGCTGTTCCGTCAGGGGGGAAGCAGCGGAGGCAGTGACATTCTGGCAATGATAATAAACAAGTACTGGCCGGTGTCCCCGGGACGTTTCTTTCTTGTCACCGACTCGATAATCGTGCTTTCTCTGATGCTCCTGCCTGAAAAGACTTTCTCTGACCTGGTATACGGATTCATTATGGTGGTGACATCGGCTACTATAGTGGACCTTACCTTGATGGGAGGCAAGTCAACCATACAGGTGATGGTCTTTTCTGAAAAATACGAAGACATAGCCGATTATATCATCGAAAAGCTGAACAGGGGAGTGACGGCTCTCAATGCTGTGGGTTGGTTCACCAAAAATGACAAGAAGGTTCTCCTTATAATTATGCAGCAGAAACAACTGTACGAAGTCACCAGTGTCATCAAGGAACTTGACTGCAACGCATTCATTTCAGTGACCCCGGCCAACAGCGTATATGGGGAAGGCTTCGAAGAAATCAAGTCGGGAATTAAAATCAAACGTAAAAATGGCAAAAGGAAATCTTCTGGTAAAGCTTAAGGAGTATCTCCTCATTACTATTGGAATAGCTATTTTTGTGCTGGGCTGGAGTCTTTTCCTTGTGCCCAACAACCTTATCGGAGGCGGTGTCACCGGAATAGCCTCCATCATCCAGTACGCTACGGGCGGAGTAATCAAGATAGGATACTCCTATTTCATCATAAATCTGATTCTCCTCGCGGCCGCATTGTTCGTGCTCGGCAAGAGTTTCGGCATCAAGACCGTGTATGCGATGGTTCTGGCATCGGCAGGACTTTCGCTCTGTCAGGACCTGGTGCCTCAGGACATAGTGCAGGCTCTGGCCATAGACAACGGAAAACTGATGAGTACGATTATGGCCGGAATACTGGTCGGTACCGGAATCGGAATGTCGATGTCGCAAGGGGGGAGCACGGGAGGAACGGACATAATAGCGCTCATAGTGAACAAGTACCGCAACGTGTCCCCGGGCAGGATGATACTCTGGATGGACGTCATCGTCATCCTCTCATCTCTCGTCGTGCCTTCATATACAAAAAGCGGGGAACTTGTCCCTATGACCGAAAAGGTTACCACGGTGGTTTACGGTCTCATACTGATAACGATATGCAGCACTGTCCTGGATCTGTATCTCTCCGGCTCCAAACAGTCCATACAGATTTTCGTCCTCTCCAAAAAGTACGCGGAAATAGCCGATGCCATCACCACTGAACTTCATCGCGGCGTCACCGTTCTTGACGGAGAGGGTTGGTACACCAAACAGGACGTAAAGATGATAATGGTGCTTACAAGGAAGACGGACCTCAACGATTATCTGCGCGTTATCAAGTCCATCGACCCGGATGCATTTCTTTCGGTGTCTTTGGTGACGGGTGTATATGGCCGAGGATTCGACCCCATAAAAGGGGCGATGAGACGCAAATCCGGCAAAGAAAAGGCAAATTCCTAAAAAAACAGATATTTCTTACTTTCGACCGCTCCATTGTTGTGCTTGTGATGGAGCGGTTGTGCTATATTTATGTCCGCAAATAAAAATACGGTAATGAACATCAACAGAGTTTCGATGCTTGTTTCCGTGTCGGCTCTCATATTGCTGACAGCGGCTGGCATCTTGGTG
Organism: Bacteroidales bacterium; assembly: GCA_024401975.1. GTDB lineage: Bacteria > Bacteroidota > Bacteroidia > Bacteroidales > UBA932 > Cryptobacteroides. The sequence goes on from JAKSKB010000009.1 coordinate 29,455, forward strand.
GGGGGAACAGGCAACGGCGTGTTGTTCAACCTGACATTTTATGTGGATTGCGCCGTGGCTATCATACTCGTTTCTCCTTCGCTGCGGGTGGAGATAGGGCTTCTGGCGGCCGCACTGGCTACGGTGTTGGTTTTCCCGCAGTTTCAGGATACACTGCTTTCGGTGGAAATCATGCTTTCCCTCTGCATAAGTCTGGGGCATAGCGCATATTTGAAATATTCGCGGGTGCGTTCCCTGTTCAGGAATGACGCCCTCATTCCTCTTGTGGAACTGGCATCCAGAATGGTCACTGCTCTTTTAACAGGGATGACGGCGGCTGTTGCATGCGCTGCGTCTTCCGCAGGAGTGCTTCCGGTGTCCTTGTGCTCCACCCTGGCGGCAGTCGCGCTGTACGTGTTGTGTGCATTCTCTCTGATGGAGGACCTGGCCGTGTTCGTGCCCCGCTCCAAGATGGAGGATCTGCGCGCGATGACCTGCGGATGTCTGCGGCCTCACGAATTCTCCCCTGATGCGGCAGACAAGAAAATGAATTCGCTGTACAGGCGCTGTGTGGAGTTTATGGAGAAAGACAAGCCATACCTCAAGGAATCGTTCAGCTTGTGCGAACTGTCAAGGACAATGTATTCCAACAAGACCTATCTTTCAAAGACAATCAACGTGATGTCCGGAAGGAATTTCAAACAGTTCGTCAATTATTACAGAGTATGTTACTCGATGGAGGTGATGAAGGAAAATCCGAAGATGCTGATGGATGAAGTGGCTTCCGTCTCGGGTTTTCATACAGTTGTCTCCTTCAATATGGCATTCAAGCTTTTCACGCGTAAAACTCCTGCGGATTGGAGGCGGGAAATCACAAACAATTATTGACACCTTTCCATCCTTCAGGGACAGGCGCTGTGACGGAAACGTTTTCCCTTTTTACGGGATGCGTGAACGAAATTTTCCGCGAGTGCAGGCATATGCCTCCGTCGCGGTTGGAGCGGGGCGCCCCATATTTCAGGTCTCCTTTTATCGTGCAGCCTGCGGCGGACAACTGGCAGCGTATCTGATGGTGACGACCGGTGAGCAGTTCCACTTCAAGCAGATGGTACCTGTCAGTATCTGCAATGTACCTGTATCTCAGTCTGGCCAGTTTGGCACCCGGCTCTGACGGGCCTCTTTTCGCGATGAAGGACTTGTTGAGTTTTTCGTTCCGGATGAGATAACCGGTCAGTTCCCCCTGTTCCGGTTCCGGTTTGCCGCAGCACAATGCCCAATAGGTCTTGTGTATGTCCCCGTTTCTGAACATCGCGGACAGACGTTCCAGAGCCTTGGATGTCTTGGCAAACATTATTATGCCGCTGACCGGTCTGTCCAGTCTGTGGGGGATGCCCAGAAATACCTTCCCCGGCTTTGCGTTGCGAAGAGCCAGAAACGCCTTGAACGTGTCGGCGAGACATTCGTCACCGGTCCGGTCACCCTGGACTATTTCTCCCACCCTCTTGTTGACAATCAGTATGTGGTTGTCTTCATAGAGAATCCTGTTTGACAAATCCTTGAATTCGGTCTCTGAAAGTTGTCTGTATTCCATATCAGGTACAAATATACGAGTAAAAATGATAATTGTATGACAAAATGGCAGAATAAAGCAAGTGGCACGGCATTGGAAGAAAGGGAATTTCGAAAACAGAAAAATTTTAAACACAATAACTATGGGAAAGATAATTGGAATTGACCTCGGAACCACCAATTCGTGCGTATCCGTAATGGAAGGCAATCAGCCTACCGTCATCATCAACAGCGAAGGGGAAAGAACGACCCCGTCCGTCGTGGCCTTTACCGAAGGCGGAGAAAGAAAGATTGGGAATCCGGCAAAACGTCAGGCTATCACCAATCCTGCCAATACTGTATTCTCCATCAAGAGGTTTATGGGAGAGACCTATGACAATGTCTCTGCTGAAGCTTCACGCGCACCTTACAAGGTTGTGAAGGGAGAGAACAACACTCCCCGCGTGGACATCAACGGCCGTCTCTACTCTCCTCAGGAGATTTCTGCTATCATTCTTCAGAGGATGAAGAAGGTTGCAGAGGACTATCTGCGTCAGGACGTTACTGAAGCAGTCATCACAGTCCCCGCGTATTTCTCCGATTCGCAGAGGCAGGCCACGAAGGAAGCCGGAAAAATCGCCGGTCTCGACGTCAAGCGCATCATCAACGAGCCTACGGCCGCTGCGCTTGCCTATGGTCTTGACAAGAAGAACAAGAATATGAAGGTCGCCGTCTATGATCTCGGTGGCGGCACCTTCGATATCTCCATCCTGGAACTCGGTGACGGAGTATTCGAAGTGAAGTCCACGAACGGAGACACCCACCTCGGCGGTGACGATTTCGATCAGGCGGTAATCGACTGGCTCGCTTCCGAATTCGCTTCGGAGAACGGCGGAATGGATCTCAAGAAAGACCCTATGGCTCTCCAGAGGCTCAAGGAAGCCGCCGAGAAGGCGAAAATCGAACTCTCCAACAACAACTCTACGGAGATCAATCTTCCGTATATCACCGCAGTGGACGGTATTCCCAAGCATCTTGTGAAGAGTCTCAGCAGGGCCAAGTTCGAAGCTCTCTGCGACAGTCTCTTCCGCCGCAGCATCGAGCCTTGCCGCAAGGCGCTTGAGGATGCAAAACTCAGTGCATCACAGATTGACGAGGTGCTTCTCGTAGGCGGTTCGACGCGTATTCCGAAAGTGCAGGAACTCGTAAAAGAATTCTTCGGCAAGGAGCCCAACAGAAGCGTCAATCCTGACGAAGTGGTATCCATCGGTGCTGCCATCCAGGGCGGTGTGCTTGCAGGAGACGTGAAGGATGTGCTTCTTCTTGACGTGACTCCGCTTTCTCTCGGTATCGAGACGCTCGGAGGCGTGATGACCAAACTCATCGAAAGCAACACTACCATCCCGGTCCACAAGGAGCAGGTGTTCTCCACCGCTGCGGACAATCAGCCCTCCGTTGAAATCCGCGTGCTTCAGGGTGAGCGCCCTATGGCTAAGGATAACAAGCAGATAGGAGTGTTCCATCTGGACGGCATCACTCCCGCACCGCGCGGAATACCTCAGATTGAGGTTTCGTTCGACATTGACACCAACGGCATCCTCAGTGTTTCCGCAAAAGACAAGGCAACCGGCAAGGAGCAGAAGATACGCATAGAGGCGTCTTCCGGCCTCTCGGATGAAGAAATCCAGCGTATGCGTGATGAGGCCAAGGCGAATGAAGCGGCGGATGCGGCCGAGAAAGAAAGGGTCGATAAAATCAACAACGGGGACGCTCTCGTGTTCCAGTGCGAGAAATTCCTCAAGGAAAACGGGGATAAGATTCCCGCTGACAAGAAGAGCGCAATCGAAGCCCCTCTGGCTTCTCTCAAGGAAGCGGTCAAGAGTCAGAACGTGGCTGACATAGACAGGTATTCCGAGGAAGTGAGCAAGGTGATGGGTGAGCTCTATCAGAATATGTCAGGCGCGCAGGGCAATCCTCAAGGCCCTCAGGGAGGTTTCGATCCGAATCAGGGGGGACAGGGACCCGAAGCTCCGGACGAGCAGTAAATCCATTTTCCTCTTGACTTGACGCAAGGAAATTCGCAGAGCGGCGATACTGTGAGAGGGGTTGGCTGACGGCACTTTGTCAGTCAACCCCTCTTGTCTTACCCCCGCTGCTTCGCAGCCGCCCCGGCGGGGCATGCCGCCTGCACTTCGTTCCGGCGGGTGTCTCCGTGGCTCAATGTTCATTTCGCTCACTCCGACACGGCGCTAAGGCGCCTTATTAGATTAGTTACCCCTCATCTTCCGGTCGAGAGCGGAGGCCTTTTCGGCATTCCAGTAATCACAGTCGAGTTCAAAGAAGACAGTTGTGTAAGGGGTTGTCATCGGGGTTTTGATTATTACAACCTTGTAGAGTTTTCCAGCTTCATCAAGACGCTTGATCAGCTCCTCATGGTTTACTGACTGAGCTTCTGAGCCAAGTATCCTGTCGATTCCCGTCTTTGTGTCATCGATGCCAGGCATAAGCGCTTCATCAATGAAGCTGAGTTCGCGGTCACGCCAGATGTGCGGATATATGTGCGGGGCGGCATCTATAGAGCCCTTGACTTTTGCGAGAACGTCAAGATAGTCCTCGTCAGCATAGATGGTGGTGATTCCGTCGCCAGACTGGAGCGGATATGCCATATCTGCTACAACTATCCAGTTGCGGTGCCCCAACAGGGGAAGCATCGATTCAAATTCATCGCTCCAGGCAGTCTGTTTCGGAGTACACGACATCAGTGCAAGACCGGAGAGCATAAGCAATAGTATATTCTTGGTTTTCATAAGTATTGAGTTCTCGTTTCAAGTGAATTCCATTCTGAGGTGCACTGCACTCAAAGGTCAGGATTGAATATTAATTTTAATGTACATCATTGGCAAAATTACCTCTTCTTCCGCAGAGTACCAAACTTTTCGGCATTGTTGAACCTGTATAGGGAAAGAAAGTGACGGTCAATCTCACTGCTTCCGGATTCTCTGGCATAATGGCCAAGCTCGGGTGGGTTGATGTGGTTGAAGCGGTCTCATACGGCAAGGGCAGAGATATGACCGATGTCGGCTATTGGTGCCAGCATTGCACGAAGTTCGGGCTGACGGAAGACTATTTGCACTGTCCGTAATTTCTGTCCCGGGGCTTAACTTTGAAACAGAAAATGATGACGAAAGTCAGGAATTCGGCGAGGGGGATGGCGAGCCAGATGCCAACTTCGCCCAGAAGTCTCGGCAGGAGGATGAATGAAGGGATTACAAGGATGTAGCCGCGAAGGAGCGTGAGCAACGTGGCTTTCAATGACTGCTCGACACTCTGGAGATAGCCGACTATAACGACGTTCAATGTGATGAAAATTACGCCGGTTCCGAAATACGGCAATCCATTGACACATATCGAGTAGGCTTCTTCGGTGCTGTCGAGGAAAAGCATAGTTACAAAAGGTGCGCAGATAATCATAAGCGCTCCGCAAACCAGTCCTGCACCGACAGCCCAGTGTATCATCAGCCTCCGCGATTCTCTCAGGCGCATGGCGTTGTTCACCCCATAGGCGAAACTGACTATGGGCTGCGCGGACTCGACAATGGCGTTGGCAGTCATAAAGATGACAGGGAAACAGTAGCAGGCTACGCTGTAGGCCGCAACGCCTTCGTCACCGAGATAATGTGCGAAGATGTAGTTCCCCGCTATCACGGCTCCGCATACCGCTATCTCTCCCAACATGGCGGAGAAGCCCATTTTCATCTGGTAGCCCAGGTTGCGGAGCGTTAACCGGAGGGACTTCACGCTAAACTTCAGGCGATAGAGCTTAATAGTCCGTGGCAAGGACACGAAGTACCAGACAACCATCAGACCGGCAATGCCGAAACTGATTGCCGTCGCCTTTGCAGCACCTGCCAGCCCCCAGCCGAGAGGAAAAATGAAGAGCCAGTCGAGAAAGATGTTAAGTACGGTTCCGACAATCGACGTTGCCATTGCATACCCGGGGCTGCCGTCAAGGCGGATGAGAAAGGTCCCTGTCATATGCAGGATCATAAGCGGTGAGCCGATAGATATCCATTTGAGATATCCGGAGGCGAGCGGCACCAGAGTCTCGCTGCTGCCGAAAAGACGGCAGGTGTCTGCGAGATTGCAGAGTATGAGCGCGCAGCACAGGATTGTGATGCCGAGACAGCCTATGAAAGCCTGGGTGACGTTGATATTGGCCGCCTTGATTTCCCTGCGGGAAAGATGAATGCTTATGACTATGGACGAACCGATACCGAACATTATGCCGATACCGCTGAGGATATTGAAGATGGGAGCCGCGATATTGATGGCGGCGAGGCCGTTGGCACCTGTGCCGTGGCCGACGAAGGCACCGTCCGTGAGATTCAGTATGACGACGGAGAGCATGCCGATGACGGTTGGCACAAGAAGCTGTCGGAAGATATGTCCGACAGGCTCGTTCGCAAAATCTATCGCGTCCCTGTTATCTTTCATCGCTCAACTTGAATGCAGCAAGCTCCTTTATGTCAAGTACAAAGAACGGCAGTGTCCATAATGGTTTGCATTCATCTTGCAAAGATACATCAAAATATCATAGCGCAAGAGGGATTGACTGAAAAGCCAATCCCTCTTGTCTTACCCCTCCGCTGACGCAGCCGCCCAGGTGGGTAATGCCACTTGCACTGCGTTCCGGCCGGTATCTCCGTGGCTCAGCCCTGAAAATCCGCAGCAGGGTTTCTTATGCAGTTTCCTTGACCTCTGTTTTCCAGAGTCCGTGGATGTTGCAATATGCATAAACGGCTACGGGCTTTTCCTTTCCTGCCGGGAAGATGGTTTCGGGGGCTTCATCCGGCATAAGATATTTCAGTTGGACTCCGTGTTCCGTTTCCAGACAAATGAATGAGATGTGGTGTTCAGGAGTCATAGGATGTTGCTTCGAACCGATTTTGACCTCGATTGACCCATCTTTCTGACATTTCACCACCGGCAGATGTTTCTCTACCGCAAAATCGTCGGTGGAAGGGACGAGTTCCTGCATCTGCTGGCCGCAGCATACGACTATTACTCCGCTGTCAACGAATTTGACAACGACATTTCCGCAAGTTGTGCAGAGGAAGAATTTGGTTGCCATAAACATCAGTTTTTATTTGTTGAACATCTGTCTTTGCGAAAGCCTTTCGGCAATTCGTTTTGACAGAACAAAGATAATCACGAAAATCTTGCTTTTTTATTGCTTTTATTATATATTTTCAATAACTGTTATTGATGAAATAAATATATTTGCGCGTACGATCCTTTTAATCAATATGGAACTTCGACATTTGAAATACTTTGTGGCAGTGGCAAAGACCCTGAATTTTTCCGAGGCGGCGAGGCAATTGTTCATCACCCAGGGCACCCTTTCCCAACAAATCCAACAAATGGAGGGGGAAATGGGAATCCGGCTTTTCGACAGGACCAAACACTCCGTGATTCTCACGGAGGAGGGGGAAGAATTGTTCCCGCTCGCCATTAAGACATTATCCGCCGCAGAAGACTGTAACGACAGAATGAGGGATCTCAAAGGCACGTTGACGGGGACATTACGCATAGGCACCACATCTTCGTTCACGTCGTTGCTGACAGACACGGTAAGAAAGTTCATCAGAGACTATCCGAATGTCCACTTGAAAATCCAGTCCGAGACTGCCACTGAAATTATTGAAAAACTGCGTGCCGGGAAGCTTGACCTTGCCTTGAGTTTCAAACCGTCCATGGCCTATGACGAACTGGAATCGGAGCCTCTGTTCATGAACAGTTTGAGCGCAGTGATGTGCAAGGGACATCCGCTCTCCTCGCACAAATACCTGACAATGGAAGATCTGGAAAGCCACCGCATCGTTTTGCCCGGGAAGGAAATGCAGGCCAGACGCGCCTTTGACAGATATCTCGGGCTGGATACAAGGAAACTCAATGTTACGGTGGAAGTCAATGACCCGAACCTGATAATGGATATAGTGCAAAGCACGTCTTTGATCTCAGTCGTATCTTCTCTTGCTTCATACTACCGCCCGGATCTGGTTGCAATCCCGCTGGAAGGAGGGAACTATTCGATGGTGGGGTGTGTGCTGCGCCGCAAGGAAGGATACCGCAAGCGCGCCGTCGACGTTTTTGTCAAAATGATTCACGACTCAGCCCAAGTGGAAAGAATATGCAAAGGGCTGAAACTCGAAGAATAGGAGTCCGGGAACCGGACCTTATCGTTTGATTGCCGATGCGAACTGGCCGAAATACTTTTCAAGATAGGCAAGAGTGTCGAAGTCTCGCTTTATAAAAGAATTCGAGAACAACTCCCTGGCGCGACAAAGCTCTTCAAGAAGACAAGCTCTGGACGCCATGTTATTGCGCCCGAACCGGATGGTTGCATCTACCAGTTCCAGACCGCGGCAGAAAGCGCTCTCGGCGAGCTGAGGCTTGTCTTTCCCGAGCCATTTCCGGGTCCTCCCCACTTCACTGCCGATATTCGCCATCTGCTCCATAAGTGGCATGGCCGCCCATCTGTCTATGTCTATCGTCCAGTTTTCCATAGGCTACCGGACAATGAATTTGTCAACAAGGGCTGTAATCTTTTCCCTGACTTCCGCACACTCCACATAACGGCTTCTGTTATTTTGTCTTGGCCGGATATTGATGAGCGAATCGAATTCAATGAAGTCCTCTCCTTCAATCTCCGGATAGATATTGAACCCCCACAAGTCTTCCTGATCGGAACCATTCTCAAGAAGTAGCCGTTCCAAATCCGAATGAAGTTCCGCATCAATGGCAACCAATCCTTTACTGGTATCAGCAACAGCCTTGACCATATCGCCGTATAATTCATCAGCTATGACCTTCAGGTCTTTGATGGATATGGATTTGTCAAGAATAATCATAATCG
>JAKSKB010000090.1 GCA_024401975.1 Bacteroidales bacterium
AGGCTATCTTTCTCATAAATTCATCCCTGTGGGTCTTTGCCAGCACCGAGGCCGCGGCTATGGATGCGTAAGTGGCATCACCGTGTACGACAGTAGTGTAGCCGTAACTGTCGAAAGGGCGGAAACGGTTGCCGTCGACTAGCAGCCAGTCGGGCCTGACAGAAAGCTTGCGCACCGCCCTCTGCATCCCCGTCACGCTCGCCCACAGTATGTTCAGTTCGTCGATTTCCTGAGCGCTGAGGCTGACCACGGACCACGAAACAGCCTCCTTCTCGATTATCGGGCGCAGCAGGTCCCTCTGCTTTTCGGTCATCTGCTTGCTGTCGTTGAGCAGCGGATGGTTGAATCCCTCAGGAAGAATGACCGCCGCGGCATAGACCGGTCCCGCCAGAGGACCGCGTCCGGCTTCGTCACATCCGGCCTCAATACGTCCGGCCTGCATAAAGGGGAGAAGGTGGATGTTTGTTTCCATTTGTTTTGTAAAGGTACGGAAAAATACCTAATTCCAGGCATCAGAGTTTGAAAATCGGAATCATCGCACGAGTCACTACGTTACTGTTATTATTTCATTCTGCTCTTTACATCCTGGCCGGCACCTGCACCTTTGTACTTGCTGGAAGCGGTGTTGAAGCGGTAGGATACCCTCAGGGTGATGCAGGATTTGAAGTTGTCATTAGGTTGGTCGATTTTATATCGGCCGAAGTCTGTTCGGGAATAGACGACAGACGAGTTGAAGATGTCGGTCCAACTGAGCCTGAAAGTCAGAGCATCATCCTCGAGGAACGATTTCTGAATGCTCAGTGAAGTATTGTTTATGGGCCTGTAGATATCTGCGTTGGAGGTATTCATTCTGCTGACGAAGGTGTGGCCGACCTCCAGAAGCCAGCTGTGCCTGAAACGGAAGGCATTTTCGAATTGCACGGCGTACATAGGCTTGTTGAATGATACTGTGCGGAGTCCTCCGGTTACCATGGGGTCCTCCAGTTCAAGCGTCAGGAACTGTTTGTCCATGCCAATTGTCAAACGTGGATTCCATATTCCTACGGTCGGTGCTGCGATTATGTATAATACCATCTTGCGTCTCGGGACGTTCAGGTTTGCATTCTTTATCAGCACAACACCCTCATCGTTGTACGGCGTGGCCCATTGGACGAAGTAATTGTCGACACGTTCGTAGTTGCCGCTGAACGTCAGCCACTTCCAATTGGCGTTGAGGGAGGCGGTACGGCGCTTCTCGCTCAGTAGCAGGGGATCCCCGCTTTGATAGCAGTAGCGGTTGTTGTACGACATCTCTGTCGAAAGCATATTGAAGTCAGGACGTCGTGTCTTGCCCGTGTATGACAGGGACATTCCGACGGGGCCAAGCTTTGTTGAAAAACTGAATGACGGAAACCAGTTGTCGTATTCTTTTTTGACGGTTTCCATACGGGTCAGATGGTCATAATAGGAATAATCCGAATGTTCGTATCGCAGACCCGCGCTTAGCTGGCCGAAAGGCAGGGCGACGGAGTACTCTGCAAAGCCGGCAATGTTGTTCTCGGTCAGGGATGCGTCCGTGGCCGGTATTCCGGAGAAGGTGATGGAGTAGGTCTGACTTGCTTTCACATAGGTATCCTCGGCACCGAACTTAAGATTGCCTTTCCAGACAGGAAGGGATAGCACGAGCTTTCCTGCGCCCATTGCAGTAGTTGACCGTTGCTCCGAACTGAGTTCTGCCGGAGAGCTCCAGCTCTTTTCAGTCATCTCGGTAGAAGAATCATTCCTTCCTCTGAGAAAGTCGGCGTTGAAATTGACTCCCAGCTTGCCGAAACTGCCGTCATAATAGAGATTGCCGTTCCACTGGTTGTTGGTCGGAACTCTGGCATCATTGAGGGTTAACAGGTCGTCTTCCTGTACGCCGTCATAGTAGATGCCCGTTGACATCACCAGCCTGCCGGAGCCGAAAAGGCCTTGGTCACGGCCCAACTTGAAGCCGAGTGAATGCCTGTCATTTATCTGCCAGTTGGCACCTCCGAGAAACTGCAGGCCGCCATTGTGGCTCCTGTAGTCGAGATGCCCGGCCTCGCGAAAAAGGTGATGGCCGTCAGCCTTTTCAAGATAGGTGGAACCGTCGATGGTGCTGATCTGATAGTTTCGGTTGTCCCAATAGACGAGTTTACCGAAAAAGTCCCAGCCGCCTGTGCGGTAGTTCAGGTCCAGGACCGACCAGGAAGGCTCGAAGTCGCTGCAATTGTAGATATGCTGCTTGGCCTGGCTTGTCAGGGCATAGCTGAAGCCGTCCCCCTGACGCTTGACGGTGCGTATGCGCACGACGCTGCGGACATCTCCTCCATAGAGAGAACCTGGATTGCTCACGACCTCAACGGACCGGATATCCTCCGACATCAGGTTGCGCAGTTCGGAGTCATCGGTGACTTTGCGGCCGTTTATATAGTATACGGGCGTGCCGCGGCCTATGACTTCGAGCCCTCCTCCACGGTTGATCATTCCCGGTACCTTGGCGAGGACATCGTAGGCATTGCCGTTGTGTTCGAGCACCGAGCCGCTTATGTTGGTGACGATGGCGTCACCCTTGAGCTCGGTTCGTGGCAGACTGGCACTGACCACCGCCCCATCCAACACTGTGGCGTCAGGGCGCAGACGTACCGTGGTGATAGCTGAAAGCCCGCGTACGGGCATCTCCATCGTACCATATCCTATCATGGATATCCGCGCGAGTGCCGCCTCCTCCGGCAGACACAGGTCGAATAGCCCGTGTTCGTCCGTCATTCCGCCACAGAGTATGGTGGAATCAGGAAGCGAGAGCACAGCGACTGTCACGAATTCCACCGGGGCTTCGTTTTCATCCATAACGGCAAACTTGATGATGTTTTCAGTACTTTGTGCACGGAGTGCGAGGCAGAGCAGCATTGCTGCGGAGAATAATGCGATTGTCTTTTTCATTACGTGTGTTAGAACCTGTTTTCGGCGGCAAACATAACACGGCAGTGTAATTTGTGCAATATACGGGGATACTTGCATGCCCTCCGGGGACGGAAGCAGTTTTTCCAACTGTCCCGTTTATCTTTCCAATCATCCCCAAACGCTTGCGGAACTACGTGGAATGAGTATTTTTGCATCATTATGAAAAAGATTCAAAAAATCAGCATTTGGGACTATCTGCTTCTCAGCGTCGGTTTTTTCCTTTTCTTCACGCTGATGAGGCCGTATGGGTTGGAGAACTCCATAAGCGACAGGCTTTGGCCGCTGCAGAGTCTGGGATGCTGCATGCTTATCTTTGTGGGGTCTATGATTTCCGACATCATTGTCACCTGCATTTTTCGCCTTCCTTGCGACAACTCCAAGGAGTGGCCCTATCAGATAAGGCGGGGTGCGTTGTTTTTCCTGTTCCTCATAATTTTGATTTCTGTATTCGCCGGTCAGTATTTCACCATATTGGAATGGGGCTGGGAACACTGGTATTACTTCTGGATAGACTATGACGGGAATTTTTCCCTACAATGGTATATGAACGGTTTCCGACAGGACCTTATATGGGCGCTTTTTGTTGCATTATACTGGCTGTTCATGACAAAAAGTCGTATGAAAGAGCACAGGATTCAGGAACTGCTCTCGCTCAATGAGGCCATCGAACAGGCCGGAACCGTCAAGGAGGAGAATGTCGATACTGTTGTCATCTGTGGTGAATACAAAGAAACGCTAACTGTTTCGCCAGCCGATATACTCTATATAGAATCGATTGCCAACTACCTGAGCATATGGTATTTCCATGACGGAGAACTGAAGCAGAAACGGATTCGCAACACACTCAAAAGCGTGGAGGAAACCCTCTCCGGCTATCCCTTCATCCTCCATTGCCACCGTGCTTTCCTCGTGAACACGCGTTTTATCACCCACGTGGACGGCAATTCTGCCGGTTGCCGGCTCCATCTGTTCAGCATCGACAGGACCGTTCCTGTCTCGAAGGCCAATATCGAAGCCTTGCGTCAGGCTTTGGGGGCCGACAAAGAGTAATTGGAATGCATTGACGATTCAGCAAAAGTACCTGTGCCACTTCGGGAACAATATCCATTTGTTTTGTAAAGGTACGGGGAAATGCCTAATTTTACACGAAATATACATATTCCCGATTTGATATGAAAACGATGAAAAAGACATTTCTGCTGGTCTCTCT
>JAKSKB010000091.1 GCA_024401975.1 Bacteroidales bacterium
CCGAAATCGATACCAGGCTCAAGTCCATATTCTACGAAGTGTTCTTCGGGCCCGACAAGGTCTATTTCGAAGTGGGTGACGACCTCGGATACATCAGCGATGTCAAGAACCACGATGTCCGCACCGAAGGAATGTCCTACGGAATGATGATAGCTGTGCAACTCGGCGAGAAGGACATCTTCGACCGTCTCTGGCGCTGGAGCAAGAAATATATGCAGCATCAGGACGGACCTCTCAAGGGTTATTTCGCCTGGAGTCTCAACACCGACGGCACCCGCCGTGCACAGGGACCTGCATCGGATGGAGAGCTTTATTTCGTGACCTCCCTCATCTTCGCCTCAAACAGATGGGGTAATGACGGCGACATCAATTATCTTGCCGAGGCCAGATACATACTCGACAGTGCCTGGGAGAAAGACGGGACGGGAGGGGTGCAGTCCTTCATAAACAAAGATAACAACCTCATCACCTTCACTCCGGAAGGATTCGGTACCCGTTATACCGACCCTTCATACCATCTCCCCGCATTCTACGAGGTATGGGCGCGCTGGGCGGATGACGGCAGGGCCTCATTCTGGCGCAAGTGTGCCAAGGCCAGCCGCGAATATCTGCACAAGGCCATCAATCCCGAGACAGGACTGAACCCCGACACCAGCAATTATGACGGCAGCACTATGGCCGGCTTCGGAGGCAGGAGGATGAAATCCGCTTTCCGCTATGACTCCTGGAGGGTTCCTATGAACATCGCTCTGGATTATACCTGGTCAGGTGCCGACAAGCAGTGGCAGACGCAATATGCCAACACGATACAGAAGTTCTTCTATTCCAAGGGGATAGATGATTTCGTAGACCAGTACAGCGTGGACGGTTCCGACGTTGAGTTCGTTATGCCGGCAGGCAACGGCGATATGCAGGTGCAGGCCCTCCGCCATTCAGTGGGACTTGTTTCCACGGTGGCCGCAGCCTCCCTTGCCGCAGACAATGATCTCTCCAAGGAGTTTGTCCAGAGGCTTTGGGACAGTCAGAACGTTCCCTATGCCGACGGTTATTTCGACGCCTATTATGACGGACTGCTCCGTCTGTTCGCCTTTATGCATTTAAGCGGGAATTATAGGGTGATAGGCAAATGATTATGGCGGCGGGCTCCCTCCTTCTCAGCATCCTGGCAGTTTTCCTGCCCGCCTCCATCGATTTGGGGGACATAAGGGAAGGGGACGGGCCCGCAGTGTGCAACTTTGTCTGTGCCAACGATTCCTCCACGCCTCTTGACATTTCGTTCGTAAGTGTCAGTTGTTCCTGTGTCAGTGTCAGCTGGCCGCGCGAAAGCATAAAACCGGGAGAGAGCGCCCGGATAACGGCAATCCTCAATCCTGACGGTATGAACGGGCGTGTAAGCAGACAGATTACGGTATGGGAGAGGGGAGACAAGGCTCTCGCAACTTTGGATATAAGCGCCAATGTCATTTCCTCCCGTCCTCCAAAGAGTTATTCCCTGCTGGACGGCAAGGTCGAGGTATCGGCCAGGGCCCTCAATTTCGGTTATGTGGAGAAAGGGAATGCTGCAGTAAGTGAATTGGAACTGAAGAACACCGGCTCCGGTGTTCTTCCTCTTGAACTGCATAGCACGGGAGGGATAAAAGTCACTGGTGACAGCGAGATCGCTCAGGGTGGAAGCGCGGTGCTTTCCGTCATCTGTGCTCCTGAGTCAGTGGGCTCCATAGAGGGGTCCGTGGTCATCCGTTCAGGCTCATCTTCTTTCACCATACCCGTTGAGGCCCTGTGTATCGGCAAAGTAGTGGAGCAGGAGGCCCCTGCTCTCCATACCCCGGCTTCTCCCCTGAAAGTTTCTGCCTCAGGCCGCTGCAAGTTGGAGATATCGAACGCCGGGAAGAGTCCCCTGACGATATACAAGATTGAGTATCCCTCAGGCGTTGTATGCACCGGAATCCCCGTTACCATAGAAAGCGGACGGAGTTGCCTGCTGAAATTCCGTTCCTGCCCCGCAGCCTTCGCGCTCAGGATTTTCACCAATGATCCCGTGCGTCCCTTCAGGGAACTCAGATTTGAAAAATAACAATAAGATTATCATATTATGCATAAACTATCAGCTTTTTGCAGTATACTGCTCTGTTCAGCAGCCCTGTACGCACAGGATTTCGGCGGCTGGCAGATGCCGGAAATCAAGATGGAATATTCCCATAAGTTCGCCGATATCAATTACGCAGGTGACGGCGAGGTGTTCCATAATCTTGACGTATATCTTCCCAAAGTCGAAAAGGATTCATATCCTGTTGTCGTGCACATCTATGGCAGCGCCTGGTTCAGCAACAACTCCAAGGGGATGGCTGACCTCGGCACCATAGTGCAGGCCCTTCTCGATGCGGGCTATGCCGTCGTCACTCCGAACCACCGTTCCAGCGCCGATGCCAAGTTCCCCGCCCAGATCAATGACATCAAGGCTGTCATACGTTGGGTGCGCGCCAATGCGGCACAGTACAAGTTCGACACTTCCTTCATTGCAACGTCCGGTTTCTCTTCAGGCGGACATCTCTCTTCGCTCACAGCGACTTCCGGAGGAGTCAAGGAACTTGAAGGCAATGTAGGCGGGAATCTTGAGTTCAGCAGCAGCGTCAATGCGGCCTGCGACTGGTCCGGCCCAATCGATATGTTCAGAATGAACTGCGACGAGCCGCGCAAATGGGGCAACACCCCCGAGGAGGCGCTTGTCGGACACGACTATGCTCCCGAGTACGAGAAGGATTTCAAGGCCATCAGTCCTGTCAGCTATATCGATGCCGATGATCCTCCCGTAATCGTGTTCCACGGCAAGGTTGACAATGTGGTTCCCTTCTGCCAGGGAGTCGAATTATATGACGAACTGACGAAAGCCGGAGTGGAATCCGAACTCCATCTGGTGGACGAAGGCGGGCACGGATTCAATATGTATGCGAAGGAAAACCTTGATGCAATGGTGTCCTTCCTCAACAAGGCGCGTAATAAATGAAACGTTCAATCTTATTTTTGACAGCGTTGCTGCTTGTCTTTTCCTGCAGCAGTCCCGTTCTGGATTCCCCGGACGGGATGCTGTCTGTAATGATGGAGGACAATGAGCTTGTCATTCTCCATCAGGGAAATCCCGTACAGACAATAGAGATGCCTTCTGGTCCTTTCATAGGGACATCCCGGGCAAAGGCCGATGGAGCATCGGCAAGGATATTCAAATGTGACAGCACCGACATCGAAGTCAGGGTCTATGACACGGGAGTTGCCTACCGCTTCCTGAACGGGGAGAGGAAGGTTGCATATGTCATCCCGGACGGAATGAAAAGATGGCTCGGGTACTATGGTTTCACGGGATACGAGGCTCTCTTCCCCGAATCATCTTCCTGCGTTCCCGGAAAATGGATTTATCCGGCTCTGGTGGAATACGGAGACGGTCTCTTCGGCTTCATCGCTGAAGCGGGAATAGAGCGCGGCCACAGTTGTTCGCATCTTGTATCGACGGACGACTCCGGCAGGTATTGCCTTGAAACGACGGATGAGGAAACGGAATATAATGTCACCCCCTGGCGTTTCGTCCTTGTGGGAGAATTGTCGGATATCGCGGAGTCCACTATGGTCACGGATCTCTCGGCACCCTGCAAACTGGAAGACACTTCCTGGATAAAGCCGGGACTGTCATCCTGGATATACTGGGCGTACAACCACGGTTCCAAGGATTATGACATAATCACGGACTACATAGACCTGGCCGCTGAAATGGGATGGCCCTACTGTCTGGTTGACTGGGAGTGGCCCGATATGGAAGGAGGCAAGACCATAGATGATGTAATAGCCTATGCCGATGAGAAAGGTGTGCGCCTCAACCTCTGGTACAACTCCGGAACAAGCTGGACAGGGCCCGGCTCGCCCCAGCCCGAAGACAGGCTCAGGACAGCCGGGGCAAGGGAGGAGGAATTCTCCTGGCTCGAGAGCAAGGGCATCGCCGGAGTGAAGGTCGATTTCTTCTCCGAGGACGGAGCGGATATGGTAAACTACTACATAGACATTCTTGAAGATGCGGCAAGGCATCACCTCCTTGTGGATTTCCACGGATGTACGATTCCCCGCGGATGGCAGCGCACCTATCCGAACCTGATGTCGATGGAAGCCGTCTACGGCG
>JAKSKB010000092.1 GCA_024401975.1 Bacteroidales bacterium
CGCGGGGTTTTGAAGAAAAGTATGGTGCTGATACTTCCCGACTTTGCGCATCCGATATCTCTCTCGGGAGACGAGTAGGCTGGGATTATCAATGTCCTGCCGCTGAAAACCCGGCTGTCAGGTCTGTGTCTGAGGTACGCGGCCGTGGAATCGACGCTTCCGCGGAAATGTGTGTCTTTCAGATTGTTGCTTAGAATCGGGATATTCTTTGATAGGGAAGAGGTGGTGCTGGACGTCACTGCGAACATTCTGCATCCGCCAGGCCACAGAATGTCCCTCTCTCCGTGGAACATCCGGTCGAAATATCCTTTCAGGTCTTCGTATCCGCATAAAGGAACGTTTTTCGAAAACTCTTTATAGATATCTTCCGAGGAAAGTATTTCCTTATAGCCGTATTTCCTGCCCCATACAGTGTTCCGTGACTTGGAAATCATTCTTTTCAAGAGTTTTCTCTGAACGGTGTCCGCGTGCGCGGCGTTCTTTTCAAAGCGTATGCTTTCCGTCAGGAAATAAAGATAGTATGCCAGCAGCGTGGGTAAGGATATTCCAGGCATCACAATTCTATCAATTCAGTTTGTAAACTTCGTTCTTGACCCATTCTGCCCACTGGAGCGGAGTCCTGGAACTGTCAAAAAATGTCGGCGGTACAGGCTTCCCGAAAATTACTCTGTAGCGCCTGTTGCGTCCTCTGTACACCTCATCGGGAAGAAGAGACATCGCGAAATTGAATTTCAGTCCGATTCGTTTGCAGATATTTGCCACTCTGTAGAAGCGGCGGCTGTTTTCTCCAATGAAACGGACGGGCACAATCCAGCGCCTGCTCCGTATGGCTTCCCTGATGAAAGACTTCTTCCAGGGAATGTCCCTGACAACTCCGTCCGTCATACGGGAGCATAAGCCTGCTGGGAACACAAGTAATTGGTTATCACTCTTATATGCTTCTTCAAGCATGGAAGGGAGTTCGCGCGACTGGGCACCTGTCATATTTATGGGTACGAAAAGTTCCTTGAGTGGAGTTAGGAACATAAGGAAGGAGTTGACAGGGCAGAGAAAACCGCATTTCGGGAAGTGACCGGCTATCAGTGCGGATTCGATGGCCCCGTCAATGCCTCCCAACGGGTGGTTCGAAGCGAAAACATATTTTCTGCCGTCATCCTGGATGGCATCGAGGCCTTCCACCGAGCAGCTGACGTTGAGTTTCCCGATTATATGATTCAGACATTCGACTCCGGTTTTGTCAGTATCTATCAGGGAATTGATAAAATCAATGCGCAAATGCCGCTTCAGTATGGCGACCAGCAGTTTCGGAGGCTTCCTCCCTCCCAGGCGCGAAGCCACCACTGCTTCCATATCTATGACCGGTTTGCGATTCACTGTCATTCTTCTGTGCGTTTGTATGACTCGCGAAGACTCTCTATCCCGTGAATCTCCGCATTGAGACGGGCCTGGAATTCATCGTCTATTCTGGATATCAGTTGACTTGCATCTATGACTCCCTGTGAGTAGGACAGTTCCGCCGATTCCCGGAGACGCTTCCTGATGGATATGAGTTCATCATCACGCTCAAGGCACTTCTGGAGACGCTCCATCTCGGTATCGACGGCATTGTTCCGAAGGCGTATGTCCAGTTTGAGTATGTCCTTCTGCACATCGATGCGTTTCATTGAGTTCGAAATGATGGTCAGATTGTTCTTGCGGGTATAGAACGCCGACAGATTCCAGCTGAGGCGCAGTCCTACGAAGACGTTGGCTCCGGGGGAATAGGAAACGAGGTCGGCAAATATGTTCCTGTTGGGATAACCGTAGTAGGCATCAGCCACCAGATCCAGATGTGGTCGGACCGCTACGTTGAGTTTGTCTCTTTCAAGTGCGAGGAGATTCATTCTGTTGTCCAGCAGGAGAATCTGAGGAGTCGCCTGAGGTTGTGGCAGGGCAGGGGGGATGATGAGTTCATCGGTCATAAGGTCTTTGCCTGTGAGAAGCGACAGCGCAAGCCGGAAATATTTCAGGGAACTCTCCATGTCCACCTTTTTCTGCTCGGTTTCGATGCAGGCCGCATCCATCTCATCGAGTTCGTCGGAACGTGCGGAACCTGATTCCAGCAGTGAAGCCACCCTGTCTTTCGCCGTATACAGGACTTCCTGTTTCGATTCCAACTGCATGATTCTCTTTTCCAGCAGGAGAATGGAGAAATATATCTCATCCACTCGGTTGCACACCTGCTGAAGGGTGACGTCCGTTTCGGCTCTGTGAACTTGCGCTTCAGCCTCCGCAATCTTTTTCGCGGTAGCGGCCGCACCTCCGTCAAGTATGTGCTGGTTCAGCGCTGCAGATGCCTTGTACGTGTGTGGTGATGGGTTCACGACATTCAGCATACCGTGGATGACCGTATTCAGGAAAAGCTTTCCGGTCGGTGTCCCCTGAATGGACGCGAAGAGGTCATCTATGGATATCGGGTTGTTATACCCGCCTGCAAGTCCTCCGATTTGAATCGATGGCAGCCACAGTCTGGAGGCGTTCGAAAGGGAACACTCTCTGGTCGCTTCTATGAGTCCGTACGTCCTGATGGCTGGGTGGTTCTTCCTTGCCATCTCCCTGCATTCGTCCATAGTCACTTCCGCATTTGCCGGAAGGCTCAGGAACCCGTAGATCAGGAATATTGCGAGTGAACGTTTCATCATATCTTAATCTTGACTTTATGTTGTACGAAGTCCTTTTCGGAAAGGTTTGAGACTATCTGGACCGTGTTGCCGTCGCTGACGCCCAGTTTTACGGGGACTGTTTCCCAAAGCTGCCGTTGCGATTTCTTGGGATTCGATATGAGACGCAGGACATAAGGATTGAGCTCGTCATCGAAATGGATGCATTCTTCCGGTATGGAAAGCGCGTGCTCCACACGACTGGTTTCAATCTTTGCGTTTGCGCTGTAACCTGAACGCAATTCAACCCCTTCGGGAACCGAGTCTATGGAGGCCTTGATTTCAAATCGGGTGAACCCGTTGCCGGCTTTGCCAAAAGATGAAATCGATTCGATTCTTGCAGGGATTATGTTGCCCGGGGCAGCGCTCAGAATCAGACGTGCGTTCA
Organism: Bacteroidales bacterium; assembly: GCA_024401975.1. Taxonomy (GTDB): domain Bacteria; phylum Bacteroidota; class Bacteroidia; order Bacteroidales; family UBA932; genus Cryptobacteroides. Next base: position 3,088 of record JAKSKB010000092.1, read on the forward strand.
TCCCTTTGCGAAGCAGAGCGATATCGGTCTCATCCACGAGCCCCTTGAATACCAGCGGGCCGTCATCCGCAATTTTGCACAGAGTCGTTCCCGGTGTGAGTACGCCATACGGAGAGACAGTCTCGCCCTCATTGACGAGAATCTCCGAGATGATTCCGGATACGGGACTGAACACTACGGATGCATCCTGTTCCGGAGAACGTTCGGACCCTCCCCTCAGGATGATGTTGCGCCTGTTAGAAGCAAGTGTCAGCCGTTCTTTTGCAATGTCAAGTGCGGATTGCGCCGCTTCATACTCCTTGCCCGATATGGAATGTCCTGCGTGCAGCTTTTCCGCGCGCTTCAAATCACTTTCCGCCTGTTTTACGGAAATCTTTTCCAATGCGACAGCGGCATCGGCCTCTTCCAGAAGGGCTGCATCGGGGATGGCATCCAAAATCATCAGGCGCTGGCCTTTCCGCACCGTGTCTCCGCATTTCACGACAATTTCAGATATGTATGCTGTGATGCGCGGCTTGACAGCAATTTCCACCGAAGGTGAAATGGTACCCGACACAGTCAAGGTCGAGACAATGTCTGCATATTTCGCTTCCGCGAGCGAGTACACCGTTACTGGTTTTCTTGAGAACAGCCACGAGACTGCCAGAAGGGCGCTTACGGCGGCGATGGAAATGAATGTTCTAATCCTTGGTTTCATATAGGGCTTTCATCTTATATCATTCAACAGTTCAGCGACATTGCTTTCGGCCATTCTGCGTGAGGGTAAATATCCGGCCAGCACTCCTCCTGTGGCCACGACCAGCAATACCGCCATCACTCCGCCAAATGACAGTGTGGGAAGGCCGAACAGGGCGCTGTTGATAACTCCCTGCCGGTAGAGCAAGCGGGCGAGGAACAGCACGATTTCAGCCGCTGCGAGTCACGTAAGAGAAAAAAAGCAGGACAGGACTATGCTCTCTTGTATGAATTGCATCTTGATTTCACGAGGGAGCGCTCCGATTGAAAGTCTGACG
>JAKSKB010000093.1 GCA_024401975.1 Bacteroidales bacterium
TTACCGACTGCAAGAAGCTTGTCGGCTATGACAACGTCTACCGCATCCGTATCGGGAGCCTCCGTGCGTTCTTCATCTTCCACATACAGATCATCGATGATTGCGTGTTCTTCAAGTACCTTGTTCCGAGAGGTGAAGCCTATGACAAGAAATACGAGGAGAAACTGCGGAAGGACAACAAATAGAGTACAACTCCAGAAGGGAGAAACGGCTGGATGATATCATTGACTTTCATAAGCGCTTCGAGGCCATACACCCGTTCCAGGACGGAAACGGCCGTGTAGGACGTCTGGTAATGTTCAAGGAGTGCCTAGCGGGTGGCATCGTCCCGTTTATCATTACTGACGATCTCAAGATGTTCTATTATAGGGGACTTCAGAACTGGCCAGCGATTTCTGGCTATCTTCGAGACACGTGCCTTGCTGCACAGGACAATTATAAGGCTCTGCTTGACTATTTTAAAATTAAATATTGAGACATATCGACTTAACGCCCCAAACCCTATCAGAAGTTCAGGCAGTCTTATAGCTACTTTGAGTGCAAATGGCAGCGCTACCCCATTTTTAAAAATTCATTGAAATTTTTCGGCTCACCAGCCCGAAAGCCGCCAGGCTCAAATCTTCTCCCCGTCAGACGTGCAGGAATCAGAAGAGATAGCCCACGTTGAGATAGAAGGCCCCGGTACCGTCCTGATTGTAGTGCGGACTGTTTTTGAGGAAATGCGTCAGCGGCATTCCGTATTCCGCCGCCACTATGAAATTCTCATTCATAATGAACCTGAAACCGGCTCCGAACGTTACGTGAGGCACCTCCTTTCCACCGGGAACATACTTGTCATACAAGCGCTTCTGGTCGGCATAGTCCGCCGCCGTCCCGTCATAGCGGAAAGTCATATCCCTTCCGCGCGTCACCATAGAGCCGTCGCTGAACAGATTGAGTCCAAGAGCTATGTTCTGCTTCCACAACTGGAACTTGACGAAACGCCAGCGCAGTTCTGCCGTGTAAGTGGCCATATCCAGCCCGACTATGCGGTTGCGCAGGACACCCCTGACGTTGCGGAAGCCACCCATACCGTCCTTGTCGCAATTCTCCCCCATCACAGTGATGTACGGCAGTATGTAGTACGGTGCATTGTTTCCTATGGTGCCCTCATAATTGAGACGGTATGCAAAGGTCAGCACGTCATCCTTCACTATCGGGAGATAGTGTCTGAAAGTGAAGGAATAGCGGTAGAACTCGTTCTTCGAGCCGAGCCACCGGGGAGCGAGCGACAGATGTCCCTCCGCCCATATCCCCTTCGAGGGCGCACCTTCCTTGTTGCGTGAATCATAAGTGAGTCCCAGACGCACGCTGCTCACGAATCCTCCATACGCCTCGTCGTCCGATATGAGTCCCCATTTCCTGAAATAAGCATAAAGCGTGGGCTGATCCTCCGGAAAGAACTGTTTTTCTTCCTTGCCCTTGTTTATGTTGCCGTAATCGATGTCGCCCTCCTTGAAATAAGCCGCGTGATATCCGAGCTCCCACTTGAAATGCTTCGTAATCCTGCCAATGAAATCCGTCTTTGCCAGAATCTGAATCCTGTTCACCTTGTAGAAAGGTGTGAAAATATAGTCCTGCCCGGACTTTCCCAAGGCGATTCGTTCCTGGTCATAGAAAGTGCCGTAGCCGTTGAACCCGAAGAAATCCATTCCCTTGTCTATGTTGGCGCTCACGGCTGATGCCCACCTCACTCCGGGGATGAGCACCTTGTTGTCATACATAAGCTGGAACAACATACTCCCTTTCGTAAAAAAGGACGCCTCGAGATACCATTTGCTATCGTAGTTGGGATAGGAGGTCCCGTCCCCGTAATCGAACAGCTGCACTATTCCCCCCAGCTGGAACCCCTTGTCGGCATCGAAAGCCACCACCGGCAGAGGCCCCACATTGAGACCTTTCTTGACTATATCTGACTTCTGGGCGAAAACGGATGCCTGCCCTGCAAGAAGCAGAGACACGGCAAGTATCATCCTCTTCATCTGAACAAATCACAAAAAAGTTCGTTGTAGAAATTGAAAATCACTCCGCGGAGCCACTCGAATGGCGCAAAAACCGGGAAAATCACGCGAAATGCGAAATAGACCGTATGCGACCAGGCCTTGTCCCGCATCCCGGCCAGTATTATCCTCGAAGGGAGCCATACGGGCAACGACGCGGCTGTCAATGCCAGAGCAAGCGGCGAAAGCATCACGGCAGACAGCGAACGCATAACGACATCCGCGACAGGCGGCTCCTCAAAGGGTTTCCCCTCCGCGATGGCGGCACGACGCTTCTCGCTCCTCGGTATATTTCCACCCAGCATAGACTCGATGCGTGACTGGATAGTCTCGCACAGCCCCTTGTTGACCTCTATTTCCGGAAGTCCCCTGTGCGTTTCGATGTAATCATTCACGTTGAGAGGCTCGCCGACCCTCAGGGACACCTTTCCGCACTGGCGGAAAAAATATTCGTAATCCTCAGCAACAGGTACCACATACACCGTCTTGCCGGTACGCTCCATAGCCATCCTCGCCACGCGGAATATTCCTTTGCGCACGGGCATCATCCCCCGCTCCGGGCGGTGACGGCCCTCCGGATACATACAGAACGGCACGCCGTGGTCCATACAGTCTATGGCCTCGTCGAAAGTCTCGTAATTCTTCGCTACTTCCTGACGACCGTTGCGTTCGCGCGCCACGGGAAGTATGCGCAGCCAACGCAGCAACCGCGCTGTACCGGGCTTCCTGAATATGTCAGAACGTGCACCGAAACCTATAGGCAGATGCGGCCTGAGAAGGAGCACAAGCATCGCATCTATCAGCGAGCAGCAATGGTTCGGAGCGAACATTACCATCCCGTCCCTGGGAATATTTTCAATCCCCTCTATGGAGATGGACGAAAAACTCAGGCGCACTATGGCGTCCGAATACACGCGCAAGCGGGAATAACCGGATGATTTTTTCCAGATTTTCATCGTCACATACTCTTGTAGGAGCGTCTTTTGTCGTAGCAATTGAACACCAGGCTTGTCCCGAGACCTCCTATGATGTGCCAGATTCCCCACCAGGCGGTGATGACCAGCATACCTCCGTGCGGAGGAAGACCGGCGAAAATGTCCGTGCCCAGAAGAAGCACAAGACCTAGTCCGCTGTTCTGTATGCCTGTCTCGATGGTCAGCGTACGGCGGTCAGCGCGGGGTAGCCTGAAAGCCGTGCCGGTAAAATACCCTGTCAGGAGCGCAAGCAGATTGTGAATCAGCACAACAAGGAAAACGTACTTTATGCATTTGATGAAGGCGTCGATGTTGCCGATGAACGACAGCACTATCATAACGAAAAAGAATATGATGCTGAAATACTGGAAAGGTTTCTTGAGCTTTTCGGCGACCCCGGGAAGATAATGCGAAGACAGAATACAGAGTACCAGCGGAATGCCGAGCAAAATGAAAATGGTCTTGAACACATCTGCAAGGAGTATCACCAGATGAGAAACCTCCCCTGCTATATTGGCCATTGAAAGATACAGATTGCCGTACAGCCAGAAATTGAGCGGAGTCATCAGTACGGCGAGCGAAGTGCTTATGGCGGTCAGGCTCACTGAAAGTTCGATATTGGCCTTAGAGATGGAACTGATGAAATTGGATATGTTCCCTCCCGGACAGGATGCCACCAGTATCATACCAAGGGCCATAGTCCAGGAAATGCTTCCTCCGAGCGCCAGGGCGAGCAGGAAGGTCAGCAACGGAAGCAGTATCAGCTGGCAGAGCATCCCTACAAAAACGGACTTCGGATTCTTGAACACGTCGATGAACATACCGGGCTTTATGCCCAAAGCCACGCCGTACATCACGAAAGCCAGCACGACATTGATTGTATTCATCCCGCCGGCATTGAGAGTGACGTTGATGGCGTCGATGGCGGATACTGTCTCTTGAGTCATAGGTTTCAGTTAACTGAACGCAAATTTACAAAAAAAAGTAAACACTCCAACTTTTTTTTAATGAAAATCAAGGCTGCGTCAGCAGCGGGGGTAAAACAAAAGGGGTTGACT
>JAKSKB010000094.1 GCA_024401975.1 Bacteroidales bacterium
CGAATATCCACCTATTCAGGTTCGTGGCATACTGGAGATTGAGAACTCCCTTGTACCTGGAAGTCATAGGCCTCTCCTGCAGGCCGCCGCTGAGAAGAGACACTTTCGCATCGGTATAGCGGAACGTGGCGGTGACGTTGAAGCGTTTGACCGGTTCGACCGAGAAATCCACCTGGTAAGTGTTCGTATACGAGCGTCCGGAGAGCATATAGAAGTCTATGACATTCACGAAGGCATTATAGTCCGTAATCAGTTGGTCGCGGAACTGGGTTCTGAAATAATCGAAACTTATATATGTGTTGTCTCCGACTCCGAAAGGCAGGTATGCGGTAACATTGCCCCCGAACACCCAAGCATCTTCGAGCGGGTGCGTCTCAAACAGAGGAGTTCCGGAAGCGGCACCGGCGTAATTGTGGCCGGAATAATACATTTTCCCCGTACTGAGCACGCCAATATTGTCCACGATGGGGCAGGCATAGCGCAGCCCGCGTCCGCCGTTCAGGCGTATCACCAACTGGTCCACAGGATTGTATTTCAGGGTAAGCCTCGGGCTGACACGGAATTTCCTGTCCTGATTGTACCAGTCGCCGCGAAGCCCGGCTATCAGGCTGAAGCGGTCCTCCACGTGGAAAGTGTACTCGCCGAATATACCCAGATCCAGCAGATTGGATTTGAGTCTTCCGTCACGAAGCGTCTGTCCGAGTACGACGCGGTCCAGCATTTCGTCGAAATGGTCGTACATCGCGCTGAGGCCGAGAGTGAAATGATGAGCTTCGGAAGTCTGATCCTGATATAGCAGATTGGCAAAGCCTGACAGCTGGGTCCCGTCGTATGACGTGAAGGGACGGCCGTTCTTCTCCCTGTAACCGAAACTGCTGTTCATCGTATAGTCGTTGAAATCCCCGACGAAGGCGATATTGCGGGAATTGTCCTCATTGAGAGGCACACCCACCTTGAGATAAGCGTTGAGAGACTGGTTCACAATATCTGACAGCCATCCGCCGGCCAGGGTCTGGCCACCATTACGGCTGTCACGCAGGAAACGTACGCCGAAACGGACTTGAACACCGTCAGGATCGAAATATAGCCATCTGTTGGCCAGATTAACCTGCATCTGTTTCGGTTCGTCATAAAATCCGTCGCCATTCATATCGAATGACTTGAAATTACCGCTCACGTGACCGAGAATTGCGGTGCTCCATTTTCCGTCGTTTCCCAATTGGAGCGAAGAGGCCACGTTAAGATCGGCCTTCGTATCAGACATAAACGCCGCATTCACGAACAGGGGCACCTCGTCGGTAGGCTTGCGGTGTTCCATATTTATCTGACCGGTGATGCTCTCCACACCGTTGATTACGGACGGAGCACCCTTGGCTATCTGTATGCTGGAAAGCCACTGACCGGGTACGTAATTCAGGCCGAACGGGGATGCCAGCCCGCGCATTACGGGGCGGTTTTCATCCAGCATCTGAGTATAAGTTCCGCTGAGGCCGAGAAGGCGTATCTGGCGCGCTCCCGTAACGGCATCGGAATATCCTACCGTCACGCTCGCGCTGTTCTCGAAGCTTTCCGCCAGGTTGCAGCAGGCCATTTTGCAGAGTCCTGCAGCGGAAATGACCTCCGTACGCATATCCTTATATTTGGAGAGATAGTTGCCCTGGCCTTCACTCGTAGCCACAGCGGTGGAGAGCGTATCCGCCCTGTCACCGTACACAGCGGTGGTATCCACCTGTGCGGCAAGCCTTGTCGCCGTAAGGAATATCAGTGGCAATAAAAGGACAAACTTTCTCATAATCCCACAAATTTACACATTTTTTACTACTTTTGTGCCATAACACATAACAAATCTCATACCTGACGAAAATGAAAAGTTTTTGGAAAACAGCGCTCGCAGCCGGTGTCGGCGTGATACTGGTTAGCGTAATCATCAGCATCCTGTTCTCGATGCTACTCGGAGGCATAATAGCCAGCGGTTCGGGAGAGAACGGCAAGGCCGTAGTGGCACCGAACTCTATCCTCGACATCGACTTCAACAAGATTGTCATAGCAGAGCAGACATTGGAGTCTTCCGCATTCGGAGGCGCGGGCATCAAGGCCCTGCAATCCGGATTCAAGGCCGGCGAGACCTCGACCATAGGCATCCTGGATGCCACCAGGGCACTTGAGGCCGCGGCATCCGACCCTAACGTCAAATTCGCTTACATACGCCCCGACATGGCGACGGACGTTTCGCATCTGGAGGAATTCCGCACCGCGCTGGTGAAATTCCGCCAGAGCGGCAAACCCGTCATAGCATATATCGAGACACCCACCAATGCCGGCTATTACCTCGCTAGCGCGGCTGATCGCATATACATCGCAGATTATCACGGAGGATTCAATCAACTGATCGGACTCAGCGGCAGACTGGTGTTCCTGAAAGAACTCCTGGACAAACTCGGAGTCAACATGCAGCTCATACGCCACGGCAAATACAAATCAGCCGGCGAGATGTATATCAGGAGTTCCGCCAGCCCCGAGAATTACGAACAGACCAAGGTTCTGGTGGACGGATTGTGGAAAGCCATTGCCGAGCCCATGGCCGAACGGGCCGGCAGAAGTCTGGAGGAATTCAATGCCCTCATAGACAATCTGGAGCTCGTGGATGCCACTGACTTCGTGGAGAAAGGCCTCGTGGACGAGGCGGTTTCTGTGGACGGAATGAGGAAAAAGCTCTGCGCCCAGGCCGGAGAGGATGAAGACAATTTCAACGCAATCAACAGCATAGGGCTGTACGACTATGCGAAGATAAAGGTGAAGAACAACTATAAGGTGCACGACCAGATTGCAGTGATATACGTGGACGGTGAAATAGTAGACGGACGCGGCCAGGAACAGGTTGCAGGCAAACGATTCGCAGACATCATCGACGACGTTTGCGAAGACGAGGACACCAAAGCCGTTGTACTGCGCGTCAACTCTCCCGGAGGAAGCGTCGTTGCCGCCTCGCAGATCAAGGAAGCAGTTGATCGTCTTTGCGCAGCCAAACCTGTCATTGCATCATACGGAGCATACGCCGCATCGGGAGGATACTGGATATCAGCCGGTTGCAAGTACATTTTCAGCGATGCAACCACCCTTACCGGCAGCATAGGCGTCTTCGGAATGATACCCGATTTCAGCAAGACCGCCAGAAACCTGCTGCACGTCAACGTGACGACAGTGCCGTCCAACAAACATTCCGACATGCTGTCGGCAATGCGTCCTCTCACAGCAGAAGAACTTGAATATACCCAGAAGGACATAGAATACATCTACGGTCAGTTCGTAGGCATTGTGGCCGATGGCCGCAACAAGACTGCAGACGAGGTCGACGAACTCGGTCAGGGAAGGGTATGGACAGGAAATGACGCCCTCGCAAACGGTCTGGTTGACCGTATCGGAGGTCTTGCCGATGCATTGGAATACGCTTCTCTCGAGGCCGGATGTCCCGAGTACCGTCTGGTAAGTTATCCTACGCCATTGACTCAGATGGAGATGTTCATGGCATCGTTCAAACCGGCGAATGACGATTATCTCGTCGGCACAGGCGAATTCGGGAAAGGCCTGACAAGCGCCATAAAGGAAATTTCCTCGCTGAAAGAGGCGAAAGTCTATGCCAGACTTCCCTATGCGATTGAGATACGATAGACTTTGACTGTAGAGGAGGAAATGCTGACGGAAGAATCAACTCTCTCGCCGATTACGGCCAGAACGTGGTTGCCGTCACCCTCCAGAACATAGACATTCTCCTTGCGAAGGATATCATATTTAAGGTCAGTGAGCATATCGCTGACCTTTTTCTTTCCCCTCATTCCCAAAGGATTGAGCCAGTCTCCCGGCCGCCATTTTCGAAGGCGCGGCGCTCCGCCAAGCCTGTCGGCATCCACGAGCGTGACGCCACGCTCCGTCTTTGGAGACTTCGAGTCGTCCCACTCCAGCAGCGTCACTTCCGGCTCGCGAGATACCGCCTTCCGCGGCACAATGCGTATGTAGTCCGTCGAGGTGACAAGGGTCCAACCCTCCGAT
>JAKSKB010000095.1 GCA_024401975.1 Bacteroidales bacterium
CCAGCCCGATGGGCGAAGGGGCACTGTCTTATTTCGCCGGTTCCGATCTTTTCGAGTCAGGCCTTCTCGGACCGCTCAGCATCTCGGTGTATCAGCAATAAAGGCTCTCGGTATTTCAAGACACTTCTTATTTCAACGGGTAGGTATAAAGTCTTATGCGGTATATGCCCGAGACTTTGAAACGGTCCTGCCATACACTCCAATGCATCCTTTGGTAGGACGGTCTGTAGAGCGGGCCGTTGACTTGGAAGACACGGTCGTCCAAATCTTCGTTCGGCATCCTGCCGCGCAGATAAAGCATATTGTTGTGGGCCGTCTCGTCACCGTTCAGAACGAAAATGGTGTTGCAACTTCCGTCCTCTTCGTATTGCACTTCCTCGGCATAAGCTATCTTGCACACCATTTCCGGGTTGTCGGATGAGAAGGTGATGTAGGCGCCGACACCGGCCACCAGAAATTCGTCCGGTCCTGTCTGAACTGCCAGCCCGTGTGCTGCTCTTTCTCCCTTGATATAGTTAACGTGAAAATTGTAATGCCCGAAAGAGAATGACGTGGAGTCATCGGGCTGGTTGACTTCCTTCATCCTCATAAATCCGTGCATGCTGCCATCACCCTGATGCTCCGAGATGACAGGAAGAAGTTCATTCAGCACTTCATATTCCCCAAGCATATATCTGTCGTTGTAACATTCTTCATATCCGAACGGTGCATAGCACATAGCATCATATTCTCCCAGGGCCAGATATGCCGGGCCTGCCTCACGGCTGACTTCCGGGATGAAAAGAGGATTGTCGGCACGCTTGTAAAGGCCGAAGTATCGGGCACAGTCATTGAGATAGACATCCGGAGACAGCCAGTCCAGGTCCGGTGCCGCCGCCTTATAGACATCCAGCACGCAGGGGCGCGGCCCGCCGTTGGGGTAGGAACCGAATCTTGCGTCATCATCGGCAAGCCATACATTGGCGTACATAGGCAGGTCAAATCCTTCCTTGCCTGCTTTTGCAACCTCGTTGACATAGGATGCGAAATGCCAGGCCATAAAGATCTGTTTTGCGGCACCTGTATCACCGAATACCTGACTCCAGCTGCCCGAGATCCTGTGCCCGTTCTCCTCCCAGGCCTTTTCAATCATAGGAGAGAGTGCTCCCTTGTGGCTTGAAAGGTATTTCATAAGAGAGTCAGGAACTTTGGTCCCGAACGCCTTTACCGCCTCTTCGGAATGGTCTATGTCCACGAAGGCTCCCACTTCGTTCTCAACCTGAATCAGACATATCATATGGTTGGTGTCGTGAGTGCCTATATAGGACATAAGCGTCTTGAAAGCCTTTGCATCGGCTTCAAGGGTTTCCTTGCAGAGAGGGGAAAGTGTCGTGGTATTCTCACCGGCAGAGTTCCGTACCCTGAAGAAACGTCTGGTATCGGACTTGACCCATAAGGGGGCATAGGATGATTCTCCGTTCTTCCAGCTGCCGAACCACGCGACGGCGGTCCTCAGTCCGTATTGATTGGCGAGTGCGATGATATGGTCGATTTCGGAAAAATCGAAACGGCCTTCCTCAGGCTCAAGCTGTTCCCAGCTGACCACCGTTATGACGGAGTTCATACCCATCTGCTTTGCAGTGCGGTATGAAGATTCAGCCGCAAGAGAGGTCGAGGATGAGGAGTTGTGCATTTCACCGCCAAGCATTATGAACGGTTTTCCGTCCTGTACGAGCCTTGAGGTGCCGTTGATTGTCTCCACGGTGGCGGCACTGCGGTACGGCTGTGAAAATGTCGCAGTCGCCAAAAATGAGGAAAGCAGGAATGCTAATGTCTTGAGTGCGTTCATATCACAAACTTACATAAAATAGCGGGATTTTATGTAAGTTTGCGGTATTGAAAAGAAACCAAATAAAAACGATAGGATGAAAACAAAGAAACTTCTGAGCGTCCTGATGCTCCTGGTAATGGTTGGAATGACCGTTAACTTATCTTCCTGCAGTAAGAACGACGAATACAATATCGTCGGTACCTGGAAAGCCACCCAGGATTCACTTCCCGATGAATATGCCGTTTTCCAATTCTCTTCGAATGGAGAAGGAAAGGCGACCTTATACAGTCAGGGTAAAGCCGAGGAGGAGGCATCATTCAAATATACTTTCTCAAAGACTACCTTGACATTGAATTATAAAGGAGATATTGAAGTTTTGAATATAAACTGGTTGAGCCCCACCAAGTTCATCGGAAGTTCCGGCGACGGAGGATCCATGACGTTTACAAAACAATAGTCGCAACCCGGCGGGATGGTGAAGGGCGGTTTTCAATCCCGCGGGGCAGAATTTTGCCGCGAATGGCTGGCAAAAGGCCGATTTCGATCCCGACGATGTGATGACACGGTTTAGAAGCTGTTTAGGAATAGACCACAAACTGAAAGTCGAGGAATTCGCAGATGGAGACGCCTTTGGATTTGGATTCAAAGACGAAAAAGAGGGGCTTCTTTCCTTTGATTCCATCAAGGCTGGAGACGGGGGTGATGTATTCCGACAGTTGCTTCGGGTCGGAGGCGCTGATACGGAATTCTCCGATGAGGATGCCTCCGCGTCTCTCACTCGGGCCTCCAACAAGGACACGGACTGTCCCTTCTACGCCTTCCGGCTTGAAATGAGCTTTCAGTTTTATGTTTTTGAGATTTGCTATCCTGTCAAAATTGTAGTATTTGAAGCCTACAACCGAACCTGAGGTATTGTTGACCACGGGGCAGAGAGGCTGTTTCAAGTTGTATGGGCCGAACCACGGGCTTTGGTCAGAAGTTCTGGAGGCTTTGACGTAGGAGCCGCTGAAGAAGAAATTCGGGAAGGATTCCGTGGCTCCGTCAGGGTTTACGAAATAGCAGGCCCAGCCTGCGGCAGATTTTGCCAGAGGGTCAAGACCTTCCGTACGGAAACCCTCGGAAGTGACCTCGCCTTCGGCGATGTGAACCTTTCCTCCGGGACCTTCTTCGACATCGATGGTGATGGATGCGACCATAGCTTGGCGGGAGTACTGGTCAGTGCCGGTCTGGCGGTGGTAGAACACCCACCATTGCCCGCCGATTTCCACTATGCCGCCGTGGGTGTTGCCGAAGGGGCAGGCTGTTGCGACCGGTTTTCCGCTTTCATCCACGTCCCTGCCACGGGCATCTATCACGATTCCTCCGTATGTGAAAGGCCCGAGAGGGTTGTCGGAATATGCGTATGAAAGATTATAGTTGCTCTTGTCGATTCCGGATTCGGCCTGAGGACTCATTCTGCTGTAAATCAGGATATACTTGTCTTTGATTTTGCGTATGGAGGAGGCTTCGAAGAACTGGAAGATGCCTTCCTTGTCCAGCCCGGAAATCAGATTGTGAACTGCTTCGCATCCTGGCTTGACGGTAGCCATCGTATTGGGATCCAACTCTGCGCCATAGGATTCTCCGAATCCCCAGTAACCATATACCCTCCCGTCATCGTCCACAAAGACCGCAGGGTCGAACCCGAGTGTTCCGACAGTTCTGCGGGGATTCTCCGGGTCCCAGTTGCATACCTCGAAGGGTCCGTCGGGGCGCAGACTGCGGGCAACCAGAGTGGAACGTTCGTCGGACTGCACATTCGGGTAGAGATAATAGACCTTGACGCCTTTTTCAGTACGGACGGTCACGTCCGGAGCATAGAGGACATCTCCAACTCCATCTGCATTCAGAAGGTTGCCGTCACGGTCGCATCTGTTCTCGAAAATCACTCCATCATATCTCCAGTTGCTCAAATCATTCACCGGGGCTGACCATACCACCTGCTCCCGCCCGCAATAATATTTTATGAGGGAATCGTGGGAGCCATAAACATAAACCCTGTACTCTCCGGGCTTGTCCGGGTCTTCGAAGACATAGGGTTCCCCATCGGGAATGTGTTCCCACATAGGCATATAGGGGTTCTGCGCCAGCCCCGTCATAACTGC
>JAKSKB010000096.1 GCA_024401975.1 Bacteroidales bacterium
CGCCCTGTACAAGTGGTTTGCTTCCGATCCTTCCGCCGTTGTATCCATAGGCAAGTCCGTGGACTGCTCGCTTGAAATGTCGTGGGATATAGCTCCCGGAATTGGCCCAAGGCAGGCGGAAATACGTTTGCTGCGGGGCAGACCCTATCTGTTTGCCGTAGATAACGGTATAAAGGTGAAGAAGCGTAATCTTCGTGCCGGAGAGAAAATGCGCCTGTACCACGGTCGTATGTTCAGGATTGGCAACACTGAATTTGTCTATAAGGAACGTGACATCTGAAAATGACAGAAAAAATGAAAAGACTGACTACCATATTTCTTGCCCTTGTGGCATTGCTGGCATTGTTCCCCGCCTGCGAGCAGGAAGATCCCGCAGCGGTAAGCGTGGAACCTTCGTCCGTTGTCCTGGACAGCGGTGATTCGTTTGTCGAAGTGACTGTGACCTCTACTGGGGTCTGGTCGGCTGAAGTGATTTACTCCGGTCCCCAGGACGGCTGGATTTCAGTTTCTTCCTTGTCCGGGCCCGGCTCCAGAACTGTAAGGGTGTCGGCTTCGGCCAATGACGGGGCAGTTGATGCCCCTTCCCGGCAGGCTCTTGTCGTATTCTCCACGACAGGTATCGGGGGGACTGTAAAGGCTACACTCAACGTTATTCAGGAGGCTGCTGAAAATTAGGTTGGACATTATGAGAAAGACAATAATTTCTGTGCTGATACTGTTGGCGTCATTCGCGGGAGCAAACGCCCAGACGCTGGGAATAAAGACAAATCTTATGGAATGGGCGGCGTTCGGCACCGCCAATCTCGGATTGGAACTGTCCGCCGGCAACCACGTTACGATAGGTCTTAACGGTGTTGTCAACCCCTGGCAGTGGTCCGGTGGCAGAAGCAGCCGCGGCTGGGGCGGAGAGCTTGAGGTGAACTGTTATTTTTCATACAAGTACTACGGTCACCATATGGGGCTCTTCGGCCATTACGCCGATTATGATCTCGGAATGCGCAAGTACAATTTCGACGGCAAACTATATGGCGGCGGCATCAGTTACGGCTATACCTTTGTGCTGAGTGACCATCTGCGTCTCGACCTGCACGTCGGTGCCGGATACGACAGGCTCGATTACGACCGCAACAGCATCTATACCAACCCGTCGGATATCGTCCGTTATGGACACGAAACGAAAAACTGGTTCGGCCCCAACAAGGCGGGACTCACGTTTATATATGTCATCAAATAGGAGACGGATATGAAGAGATTCCTGACCATTTTATTCCTATGCGCCACTGCCGTAACATATGCCCAGGACAGGGACGCGTCCAAGCGGGGCACGGCTGTCAGACTCACTCCGAGGCAGACGCAGACTGCGCTCATCAGCGGGGCGGAACTCGTCAGAACAAGCCCCACGACCGTACGCCTGTCATTTGACGTTGCTCTTCCTGCCGAATATGTGCATCGCAGGGAGGCTTGCATCATCTTTCCCTATCTGGTTCCAGCTGCTGGAGATGCCATCGCATTGATGCCCCTCGCGATTGCAGGTGACACATATTACAAGGTCCGCAGTGATGACAGGAAGATGGATTTCATCCGCTATACCGGAGATGAATATCTGATACGTTATTCGACTGAGGAACTCGGAGATTATGAGGACTATATGCCCGGCTTCAAGATAATGTCAGTCCGTTCCCGCATCGGAGATGAACACAGATTGAAAACACGTCAATATGAAGCCGTGGAGGTTTACTCTGTGGAACCGGAGGCGATTGACAAATTCAAGGAGAATGCTCCCGAGGCAAGTCTTCCGGTCAACAAGGCTCTGCGGATGGAGTTCGGTCAGGATCCGGATTATGACAGCAGGGGATTCTCGCCGAGCGACCGGTCTTCAGTCAAACTGCTTGTGGACAGCCTGGACTCATTGAACAGAAGTCACAGGATTGTCATAAACAGAATATCCGTTTTCTCAGCCGGTGCTCCTTTCGGAAATGAGCTTGAAAACAAGGAAATGGCGGAGAAGCGCATAAAGATAATCAGGAACGAGATTGCCGGGCGCTGTCCGTCTCTATCTGATAAGATTACGGAGGAGTCCGTACCTGAGAATTGGGCCGCCTTCCGCAAGCTTGTCGAAGCGTCTTCTTTGGAGAACAAGGCTTCGGTGCTATCCGATATAGACTGCATAAAGAATGTGGAGTTGAGGAAGATAGCCCTCAAGAAGCAACCTAACTATGAAGAAATTCACGAACTGATGAAAAAATCCAGGGTATGTATCGTTGATGTCGATTATACCGAAATGCAGAAGGAGAAACAGTTATGAAAAGAATAGCAGGATTAGTCTCACATATTGCCTGTATAGTCACCCTGTTTGCGGCGTTGTCTTGCGTTCAGGAAGAAAAGCAGGCCTCGGTAGGAGTGTCCGACACGGCAATAGTTCTGGCGGACGGTGAACTCTCATATCAGTTTGAGGTAGTGTCCAACGTGACCTGGACTCTTGAGTGTCAGAATGAGAACGGAGAAAAGGCTGACTGGTTCAGCGTCACTCCTTCCTCCGGCAATGGAACGACGACGGTTACGCTCAACATCATCAAGGAAAATCCGACAATGTCCAACCGTACGGGCCGGATAATTGTCAGCAGCGGATCTTGCAAATCCGAGGCTTCAGTGACGCAGAGAGGTGTCTCCCAGGTCATCTCTTTCGTTGATCCGCAGACAGTGGCCATCTCCTCTGCTTCCGCTACCAGCGGAAGGTTCACCCTCGTGCTCTCCAACAGCGGAGCGAAGGTGTCCGCGACTCTCCCGTCCGATGCAGCCTGGCTCAGCAATCTCAGGCTGATTGAAGACATCGATACAGGCAGGTCTGTCAGGAAGACCTGGAGTTTTGACGTTGCTGACAACAATATGAGCGACAAGCGTTCTGCCGTGGTGGAAGTGTCCGTGTCCGCCAAGGGCAAGACCGACAGGTATTCCGTCAGGGTAGAGCAGAACGGCCAGGGCGCTCCGTCCATCAAGACTCCGGATGTCATCTATATGGGCTGCGACCAGTCCGCACATTCCCAACCGTTCTGGGTGGAAGGTTCCAAAGAGAATCTGACGTACCTTGTCAGTTGCTCTTCTGCGTCCGCAGACAGTGGTGAGGCGTGGATTACGGATGCCCGGGTTGAGGATGGCAAGCTTTTCGTCTCAGCCGTTCCCAACACGAGTCAGGAAGCCAGAGAGGGCTCGGTTTACATCGTGGGTACAAGGGCATCTGCGGCGGGGAACGGTGAATCCACAGCTCTTTCCGTCAAGGTCTATCAGGCCGGTCACAGTTCTGCCGGCATTCAGATGGCCGCTTCCGAAGTCACCATCGGATATGCGCAGGCAAGTCATTTCGTGAGCTTTGTTCTTCTCAACGGTTCCAAGGTTTCCGGCAGTCCGGAAGCGAACGTATCCTGGATTACGGACATCAAGGCCACCGACGAAGGCCGCCTGACTTATGCCGTAAGCGAATATAACGCCCCCTCCGGTGAATCAGATTATCGTGAGGGTATCATCAGTTTCAAGGTAGGCAACGGCGCATCCAATGATGCTCTGGCTTCGCTGAAGGTTCGTCAGTATTCATCCCGCTTCACCAACATAGTCCTTCCTTCGGAACTCAGCCTGCAGGCCAGGTCTGCATCCGCAATCATCCCGTTCGACGCCGACGGCGGCAAACTGGAAGTTGTTGATAGTGGCACAGACTGGCTCAAGGCGGCCTGCGTTGAGGATGAAGGCCTGTCATTCATCAAGGTGACTGCATCCGACTGGACAGCGGGTGAGGCCGGCAGTCCTCTGCGCTCCGGACTGGTTACACTGAAATACAGCAGAAATGAGCGTACGGTCTATCACTATGTGAACGTATATCAATATGCTCCCACAGTCCGCGACATCAGCGTTCCCGCGGCATTCAATCTTGACAGTGACG
>JAKSKB010000097.1 GCA_024401975.1 Bacteroidales bacterium
TTTTCCGTCTTCGATTTTGAAGCGGAGGGCGGTGCGGACTGTCTGCCAGCCCTGAAGGCCTGCCGCTCCGGGGTTGATGGTCATCATCCGGTAGTGCTCGTCGAACTGGACTTTCAGGATGTGGGAATGGCCGCAGACGAAGATTTGCGGGCGGTAGCTTTCGATGAGGGCGCGGGCCCTGAGGTCATATCTTCCGGGGTATCCTCCGATGTGGGTCATCAGTACCGTCATCCCGCCGCATTCGAAGAACTGGTGGGACGGATAGTCGTATCTGATGTCCTGCCCGTCACAGTTGCCGTGGACGCCGATGAGTGGCTTGAATGTGGCAATTTTTTGGGCTAATTCAATGCCTCCGCCGAAATCTCCGGCGTGCCAGATCTGGTCCACCGGTTCGAAGAATTTCTTGAATTCTTCGTCGAAGATGCCGTGGGTGTCAGATATCAGGCCGATGTACATAATTCAAGATATACTGCTGTGGCCGCTACCGTTGCGGCGGTTTCTGTACGCAGGCGTGACGGCCCGAGATGGATGGGGCGGAAGCCCTTCTGGAGAGCAAGTGCGGCTTCTTCTCTTGAGAAATCGCCTTCAGGTCCTATCAGAATGATGATTTTACCTCCATTGAATCCTTTCAGCGCTTCGGCTACTGATAGGCGCGGAGAATCTCCCTCGAAGCAGATGGCGATAAGTTTTACTGCATCTTCGTCGGCCACTCTGTTGATGAAATCCTTCAACGGCTCGCTTTCGCTGACTTTCGGGACAGCTCCTTTGAGGGACTGTTTCGAGGCGGAGAGCAGGATACGTTTCAGCCTGTCGGTCTTGAAGACCTTTCTTTCGGAATGTTCGCCTATGACGGGAACTATTTCGTCCAGACCGACTTCTGTGGCCTTTTCTGCGAACCATTCATATCTGTCGATGTTTTTTGTCGGGCAGACCGCCATCTGGAGGTAGTACGGATGGGCTCCCCAGTCCGGCTCTTCCTTGACAATCTGAGCCTGGGCGGATTTCGGGTTGGCATCCGTGAGACGGCAGGTGTAGAGGGTGCCTTCTCCGTCTATGACGAAGATTTCATCCCCTTCGCGGTGCCCTAGGACGCGGACACCGTGCGCGGATTCCTCGTCGGTCAGGTAGCACAGAGTGCCGGAAATATTATTTGAAAAGAATATCTCCATTACGGTCTGATGATTTCCACTACTCCGTCCACACTGAGCTTTATTATCTGTGAGGCCTCTCCGGTGGATCCAAGCTCCAGTTTCGGGTTGACGGTATAATCGACGGCGGATTTTATCTCCTCGCTGATTTCCTTGAAGAAATGCGGGGTCGGTTCTCCTGAAATATTCGCGGATGTAGATACAATAGGCTTGCGGAACCTTCTGACCAGTTCTTTGCAGAAATCGTTGAGCGGAATGCGTATTCCGACTGTTCCGTCCGCAGCTACGGCATTCGGAGCAAGGTACTGCGCACCGGGGTAGATGATGGTCATAGGCTTATCGTTGACCTCTACCAGGTCTATCGCGATGTCCGGAATCGTTTTGACGTGCTTTGCCACCATATCCAGATCTGAGGCAAGCAGAACAAGCGATTTGCTGTCCGAGCGTCTCTTTATCTCATAGATTTTTGCCACGGCTTTCTCGTTCGTGGCGTCGCAGCCGATACCCCATACCGTATCGGTCGGATAAAGGATTATGCCGCCGTCCTTGAGGACCTGCAGGGCTTCCTTGATAATCTCAGTGGTGTCCATTTAGTAGTAATATTGATTGTAGAATCCTCCTTTCTTACGCCACAGCCAAATGAGGATGAAGCCGAAAAGCATTCCTCCGAGATGGGCGAAATGTGCGATTCCTTCAGCCGTTCCAGTGATGCCTGTGAACAGTTCGATGCCCGCGAAGATAAGTACCCAGGCTTTGGCGCTGAGCGAGATAGGAGGGAAAATCAGTGTCAGACGGGACTGCGGGAACAGCATTGCGTATCCGATAAGGAGTCCGTAGATTGCTCCGGAAGCACCGACTGTAGGTATTGATTTGATGGCAACATATTGTTGCATTGCTATCTGGGAGCCTTCTGCAATCTTACCAAGCAGTACTTGCGCTTGTATGAACTGGACTCCGAGATGGAGAGCGGCGGCTCCGAAACCGCAGACAAAGTAGAATATGACGAATCTCTTCGGCCCGAGTATCCTTTCAAGCACACTTCCGAAAATGAAGAGTGTGTACATATTGAAGAATATGTGCCAGAAATTTCCGTGCATAAACATATGCGTCAGCGGCTGCCAGAACCTGAAGAAAGCCGATGTCGGGTAGAACAGGGCGAAAGTTCTGGTCATAAATTCCTGGTTGATGAGTGTCGCCAGAAACATTATGAGGTTGACCAGAATCAGGTTCTTGGTTACTTTAGGTATGTTATTGAAGCTTTCGAACATTTTTAAAATCTTTTTTCAATTTCATCAATGGTCAGGATAGAAATGATTCTTTTCCCATTGGCTGTGAATTCAGCATTCTCACAGCTGAGGAGTTTGTCTATCAATTTCTGGGCCTCAGTCGGTGAAGTGACAGTTTTAGCCGTAGAGACGCTCAGGGCGGCCATCTGACGTGCCAATTCGGCAGTCATAGCTTCTTCGAGAAGGGACTTGTCATCCGACAGAATGAGAAGGAGCTGGTTTATCATCTGCTCCACGTGCCCTTCGTCGCAGGAGATTCCTTCGGGAACTCCGTTCACCACAATAGTGTCAGTCCCGAACGGGGAAATGTCGAAACCGAGCTTTTCCAGCAGGTCTGCGCTGTCATCTATGAGGAGCCTGCTCTGCACGCCCACCTTTACCTGTACAGGGAGTAGCGCCGTCTGGGTTACGTGTTCGTTGCGGGAGATTGCGTTGAGGAATCTGTCGAACATTATTCTTTCCTGGGCCCGGCGGATATTCACCAGCATTATCCCGGATGATGCCGGGACAGCTATATATTTCCCCTGGACGGTGATGACTCGTGTGGGTGAGGACAGCGGCTGGTCTTCGAACAGTTTGCTGCAGTCCTGCGGCCGCTCCTTTTCGAAATGGTCTATTGTGTTGCCGAACTGCGGTGTCTCGAACGGGTTGTATGTGGGGTCGCATTCAATCACCGGAGCGGATATCGGGTGGTATTCTTCGAAGTTTTTGCCGATGACGGGAAGCTGCACGGCGCTTTCTGCATCGAAGTCTATGCTTGCGCCGAAGGAATTCCTTCCCAGCACTTCTTTTACGCAGGCATAGAGAATCTGGAACAGGATACTGTCCTCTTCGAACTTTATTTCCGTCTTGGTCGGATGGATATTGACATCAATCGTCTGTGGATCGACATCGAAATAGATGAAATACGCCGGCGTCACACCTTCCGGTATGAATTCCTGGTACGCCTTCATTATGGCCTTGTGGAGGTATGGACTGCGGAAGTAGCGGTTGTTGACGAACAGAAATTGGGTGCCGAGACTTTTTTTTGCCGTGTCGGGGCGGCCGATGAAGCCGGTGATGCGGGCAATGGAGGTGGCAGTGTCTATATCCACCATCTCAGAAGCAAGTCCGGCTCCGAGCAGGTCCTGAATGCGGTATTTCAGTGATTTGGCCGGTTTCAGCACATAAATGTCCCTGCTGTTATGGGAGAGGCTGAACCCGACTTCCGGTCGGGTCAGGGCTATGTGTGTGAATTCGTCAACAATATGCTTGAGTTCGACATTGTCTGTCTTGAGGAACTTGCGTCTTGCCGGCACATTATAGAAGATGTTCCTGACCATAAAATTGCTGCCGACAGGGGCGGCGGTTTCGGAAACGGTCCGGCTGTCACCTGAGGTGTATATCTCAGTGGCGGCCTCATCTTCTGCGCGACGGGTCCTGAGGGTTACCTCTGACACAGCGGC
>JAKSKB010000098.1 GCA_024401975.1 Bacteroidales bacterium
CCGTAAGGAAGATGACGGTGGACGGAGCAGCGTGGGCGGGAAATGTCTCCCCCTCTTCCGGAAAGGAAAACGGAATCTGGGTGGAGGTCTCCATTCCCGAAAATACCGGAGATAAGCCGAGAGAATATTCGGTGGAAATCGCTCTTGACGAATATTCCGATGCGGATGTTCTTCAACTTCATATCCTTCAGGATACCCTTTAATAGCGCCGTTGGCGCTTTTTTATAAAATATAGACATGAAATTATTCCAACGGACAGTCCTGCTGGCCCTCTCTCTGCTGTCAGCATCTCCCATTTGGGCCGGAATCGTAAGGGTCGCTGACAACGGCTATATTGTACGAAGTGTAGATTGCTCTGACGGACAGATACATACGGCATCGTACCGTCTTGCGGGGCAGGAAGAGGGATTCATAGAGGAAACCTCGCGTGAATTCTCCCTCCTGGCGGACGGGAAACTCTATTCCGGTGACAGCCGGTGGAAGGAGATGGAAGTCTCCTCGGACAGCGTCACAGTCATCTCCCTGACCAGCGAGGACGGACGCCTGAAGGTTGAACTGATATATACGAGTTATCCGGATCTTCCGCTTGTCCGCAAGGAACTCCGGCTCACCAATGCAGGCAGTGATGATATCCGCATCGAGGGTGTCAGCGTCGAGGATTTGGAACTGACTCTCGACTGCACCCATTCTCAGATATACCGTTCATACGGACGTTTTCAGGCTCTGGGCCCCTATCGCGGGGATTGGGACGACCCTCTTGTTGTGGTTCATCACGCAAGAGATCAGCGGGGCCTGGCCATTGGCAACGAGACGATAGGCATACTCAAGCGCACGTCCGTTTTCGAGGACGGCAAGAGCCTTCTCGCCGGTACAACCCTGCCGGACCAGAACTATCCGTTCCGCCGCTGGCTGGCTCCGGGACAGAGCTGGACAAGCGCCCCTGTCTTCACTGCGCCATACGAAGGGCGTGACTATCAGCGTGTTGTCAGCACCACGGTTCAGGACTATATCCGCAAGTATATGGGAGTGCGTATAGAAAAGCTTGACCACAAGCCGCTCTTTGTATATAACACCTGGGTGCCTTTCTATCGCGACATCAACGAGGCACTGTTGCTCGAACTCGCAGACGCGGCGGCGGAATGCGGCATAGAGGAATTCATCGTCGATGACGGCTGGCAGAACAGTAGCGGGTCCAGCACTGCGGGAAACAGCAACGAGGTGAAGATAGACTGGGAGATAGACACCGAAAAGTTCCCGAACGGCCTCAAGCCGATATTCGACCATATCAAGAGTCTCGGTATGAAACCGGGTATATGGCTGAGCGTGGGAAGGCTTGACAGGAACAGCGAGACTGTGCAGAATCATCCCGAATGGATAGTACGCAGCGCATCAGGCCACATCACCGACCTTCATACGGGCAGCGGCAGCAACGTAACCGCGTGTATGGGCACGGAATGGGTCGACTATATCAGGGACATCATTCTCCATAATGTCAAGGCATACGGGATACAATATGTGAAACTCGACCTGGCGATAGTCACCAGCGCATACGTCTATGATCCGGCCCATACCGGCTGCTATGCCACCGACCACAAATATCACCGTGACCACGAGGAGTCATACGACGTCATCTACGAGAAATGTATGAAGATGTTCGACGACCTTCACGCAGAAGCGCCGGACCTCTTCATCGACTGCACTTTCGAGACTGCCGGCAAGTTGCAGCTGATGGACTACGGCATCGCGAAGCACGCGGAGGGGAACTGGCTGTCGAACGTCGAAGAGTATTCTCCCGCAGGAGCGTTGCGTGTGAGGGAACTCGGATGGGTGCGCAGTCCGGCGCTTCCTGCAACGTCGCTCGTAATAGGCAATCAGCGACTGGACCAGCCGCTGCACCTTCTGGCCTACAAATCCCTTACAGGCACGCTTCCCATTATGCTCGGGGATCCCCGCGAACTCAGTCGGGAGGAAAGGGCTGAATTCCGGGCCTGGTCGTCGTGGGTCAAGGGCCTTGAGAAGAAACACGGCATAATGTCATTCCGTCAGGACCTGCCCGGATTCGGGATGCCGCGCGTGGGCGGTTGGGACGGTTTCTGCCGCATCAACACCGAAACCCGCAGCGGAGGCCTTGTGGGTCTCTTCCGTGAAGGGTCCGCTGAAACTACACGTATCGTCACTGTAAGGGACCTCGATCCGGAAGCGTCATATAGCGTAAGACAGGGCCCTGACGGGCGGGAAATCGCCCGTATGACCGGAGCCGAACTTGAAAAGAAGGGCTTCAGTGTCACTCTCGAAGGGGATTTCTCGGGAGAACTGTTTGAAATCTGTATCTTATCCGACAAACGCCAGTGATGCGACACTGACCCTGAAGAAAGGGGGCAGGGCCTTTATGCATTCGCTTATGGTGGAACCGGTCGTGATGGTGTCATCAACCAGCAGGATGTGACGGAATCCCTCTTCTTTCAGTTTTTCTCCCTGTGCGGCGTCCGTTCTGAAGGCTCCTTCCACGTTACTGCTCTTGCCGCTTCCTGAAATACCGCTCTGCGGCCTTGTCCAACGGCATCTTTTCAGCAGGTCGGGACAGACGGGCACTTCGAGTGCCGCAGCTATGCCGGCGGCTATGATTTGTGACTGGTTGTATCCTCTTCGGAAGCGGCGCAACGGGTGGAGAGGGACGGGAACGACGATATCCACCGGACCGAAGCCGGAACCGTCTTTCAGATAGAGGCCCAGAAGGTAGCCGAGCCGGTAGCCGAGATTTTTCCCTCCTTCGAACTTGATTCTGTGCATCAGGTAATGGTAGGGGGATTCGAGACGGAAGTGGAACAGGGCCGCCCCGTATCCGACGGTGCATTTTTCTTCGAGACGTCTTCGCAGCGGATTGTCCTCCCAATCCCAGAAATATGTCAGGGGAAGGTCGGAAAAGCATTCCAGACAAAAATCCTTCTCATCCCGTTCAAGCGGCCTGCCGCATACCGGACAGAACCGGGGGAAGAACAACTCCCTCAGGCCGACAACATACTCCTCAATCTCCCGCCTCATAACTTTATGGTTCTGTTACTTGCGGACAGGCGGACGGAACGTTCTCTGCACTTCGTGATAACTTTCCAGCGTTCCTATGTCATACCGTCTGCCGGGCATTTCCATAGCGTGGACAGGGGTGTGGGCCGACAGCCAGGCAATGAAACTTCCCGGAGCATCCGTCCCGCATCCGGCGGCAATGCCTTCCGGAAGCAGGGCGACAGCCTCTTTCGTATAATAATAGAAAGGAGGGCAGGCCCAGTGACTTTTCGGACTGGCGGGTTTTTCCTCCATATCCACGATTCGGTCCTTGTCGTCCGTACAGAGAATTCCGCACCTGCGCAGGCGCTTTTCATCCGGTTCGTAGTAGCGCATCACGCAGGACGTCCCTTTCTCCTGTGCGTAGGAGACAAATCCCTTCAGTGAGAAATCCAGGAGGTTGTCCCCGGCAATGACAAGAAGGTCGTCGCTGACCGACAGAGCGTCAACGGCATATTTGATATCCACCACGGCACCCAGACGCGTTTCGTTCGTGGACGTCCCGGAAATGGGGGGCGAAACGGTGGTTTGTAACGACAATTAATCCGTCAACGACAGACAAGATGTCTTCCACAATCCAGTCCAGAATGGGTTTTCCCTGAACTTCAAGAAGGGGCTTCGGGAAATTTTCGGTGAGAGGATAAAGCCTTGTGGCATATCCGGCGGCAAGAATCAGGCATTTCATAGAACAAGACCCTCCTCACTGTGACAGATTGTTGACCGATATTTTCCTTCGAGGTGTGGGAATGCCTTGAGATACTCTTCTCCTACTTTGCGGAGAATTGATTCCCGGAATGC
>JAKSKB010000099.1 GCA_024401975.1 Bacteroidales bacterium
GGACTGTCCGAACATGGTTTCAGTTATGAAATAAAACTTTACAATGATGCACCCCGCATCGAACTCAGTTATGCGATGAGACCTCTTCCCAATCCGGAGCCCCTTTCATATTATGTGGCGTTCCCCTTTGCGGGCGAGCGGCTGGCATTCGACGTGCAGGGAGGATTCGTGCGTCCCGGTGAAAATCAGCTTGAAGGTACCGCCAGCGGATGGAACACAATCCAGAATTTCGTGGCGGCCCGCAGCGACGGGTTCCAGGTATTGCTGTCTTCAAAAGAAGTGCCTCTCGTACAGCTCGGCAACCTGCTTGAAGGGGATTTCCAATATATAAAGACTTACGAGAAGGCCCACGTGTTCTCCTGGGTTCTCAACAACTACTGGACGACCAACTTCCGCGCCGTCCAGGGAGGGGAGATGCACTGGAATTACACCATATCTTCGAGCCGTGACGACTCCGATGCAAAAGCTCTTTCTTTTGCGATGGGTGACAGGGTTCAGCCTTACGGACGCGTCCTGCCTCAGGGCGTTCCGGACAACAAACAGGCCGAATGTTCCTGCCTGAGCGTCGGATCCGAAGGGATAATGATAACTTCGATGGCTCCGGCTAGAAAGAAGGGATACGTGATACTGCAAGTCCGCGAGACGGCAGGAAAACCGGCGCCCCTGGAACTCAGGCGTAACGGACGTATCCTGAAGTTCAGAAAGGCTGACGCTCTGGAAAGAATGCGTGGACGCCGCATCAAGAGGTTACAACTCGACCCCTACGGGGACATCTTCATAATGGTGAAGAATCCCGTTTGACCACGAGAATGTTTTTTGGGGAAGAATCATTATATTTGCGTACATTAAAAACTTCAATTGTTATGTCAAACAAATACGCCGGAACCCAGACCGAAAAAAATCTGGAAGCAGCATTCGCGGGCGAGTCACAGGCCCGCAACAAGTACACGTATTTCGCATCCAAGGCAAAGAAGGAAGGCTACGAACAGATTGCCGCTCTTTTCTTGAAAACCGCTGACAATGAGAAAGAGCATGCCAAATTGTGGTTCAAGGAGTTGAACGGCATAGGGGATACCGCGCAGAATCTTGCCGCAGCGGCTGCGGGCGAGAATTTCGAGTGGACCGATATGTACGAAGGCTTTGCAAAGACTGCGGAGAAAGAGGGGTTCAAGGAACTTGCCGACAGATTCCGCCTTGTCGCGGCCATCGAGAAGACCCACGAAGAGCGTTACCGCGCACTGCTGAAGAACGTAGAAGCGAAGGAAGTATTCAGCAAGTCATCGGTAAAGGTGTGGGAGTGCCGCAATTGCGGTCACATCGTGATAGGGGAGAACGCTCCCGAGAAATGTCCCACCTGCGACCATCCTCAGAGCTATTTCGAACTTCACAGCGACAATTTCTGATTTTTCAGGAAAAGTATCGCGGTCAGCGGAAGTGCAATGAGTGCCATTGTAGCGCTTACGGGCAGATAGATTCCGAAATTGCAGTATTCCACTACCACATAGGTGACAATCAGAAGCGCTGTCCCCATTGCGGCGGACAGCGCGTATTGTATCCTGATGTCCCCCGGCTTGACAATGACGCGTGCCAGATTGGGTATGCCCAGGCTGACGAATCCTATCGTTCCGCATATGCTCACCACGCTTGTGACGAGCAGGCTTATCATAAAGAGTATCCCGGCCTTGGCTGCGTTTGACAGCTCGATTTCACCGCGGAAATGCGCTGTAAGTTTGCGGGAGCAAAACATTGCCGTGGTTAGACCTGCCGCAAACATCGCCAGACTCAACGCTATGTCTGTTCCTGTCACTCCCTGGAGTTTGAAATTGGCTGCGCCCCAGAGATAGTATTGTTTGAGAAGTTCTCCGGTGGGGGCATTGGTGACGACTATGGTGCCCAGAGAACCTATGAAGGTGCCGAATAGAATCCCGAAGGTGATGAGTCTGGATGTGTTGAGTCTCAATGCAATAAGCGAGACAATAACAGTGCAGGCCGCCTGGCAGGCGAATGCGCCCACCGTAAGGGAACACCACCCTGTCATAGTAGCGGTGGCAGCCCCGAGACAGGCGGCGCTGCCCAGCCCCAGTGAATAGATGTCACCTAATTGATTGCGCCATAGATATTGCATCTGCACTCCTCCTATGGGAAGGGCGATGCCGCAAAGAATCACGTAAAGGAGATTTATCATAATTGCAAATATACCTCAATTATTGCTAAATTTGCTCCTCATTCCTCAAATAGGAGGCAAAGTTTGTTAAAACGACTGTCTATGAAACATACCGCAAAAGAATGGTTCGGAGCCACGCGATACTGGTCCTTCCCGGTATCGGCGATGCCCGTTGTGGCCGCCGTGGCTTTCCTTGTCTGGAAAGGATTTGACATCAACTGGTTGTGCGCCGCTCTGGCATTGGTGGGAAACGTTCTTTTCCATGCCGCCGGCAACCTGCTCAGCGACTGGTGGGATTATCGCAAGGGTGTGGACAATGAGGAGGCCTATGCCATTCCCAACCTCGTGTTTCATTATTTCGAGCCGGAGGAGTACATCCGTTTCTCCGCCATCCTGTTCGCCGCCGGTACTGCAACCGGTCTTGTCCTCACTTTCATTTCCGGATGGGAGCTTCTCATCATAGGGGGAATAGGCGCGGCTCTGGCTATGAGTTACTCCTTTTTCAAGTTCCGGGCACTCGGTGACATTTTCGTGTTCATCTGCTTCGGCATACTTCCTGTAATAGGCACTTCATTCGTGGCGGCAGGGACGGTTGACTGGAGCATACTTGCGCTTTCACTTCCGCTCGGCATATTCACCGTAGCAGTGCTTCACGACAACAACACAGTCGATATGGCCACAGACAAGGCATCAGGCATACGTACAGTCCCGATGTTGCTCGGTGAAAGAGCATCCGTTAAACTTTTCATCGCCTATATGGTCATTCCTTATCTGGCTGTGACAGTTTTCTGCATAACCGGACTTCTGCCGTGGCTTTCCCTGATGTGCCTGCTTTCTGTACCCGCGGCGTTCGCGAATGCCAGAGCCGCCTGCGGATGGTTCGAAAAGGGGCGTGAGGCTATGCTGGGACTGGATCAGAAGACGGCGCAGGTTCATCTTGTATTCAGCATCCTTCTCTCTGCCGGGCTTGCGATTGCGGCCATATTCAGCTGATATGGACAGAAAAACGGTGCACCTCTGTGCGGGGATGCTCGCGGCGGCACTTCTGTGGTTCTATATGTTCAGCCCGTGGACGTCCGGATTGAGCGGTTTCTGGTTGAATATGAGCATTTCCGCCGTGATTCTTGGCGCGATTGCAATAAGCGGGTCGGGAGGTTTCCGTATGGATTGGGGGCGTGTCGCCCGGCAGTTGCCTCTCGGATTGGTGATTGCTTTTGCTCTTTGGGGTATTTTTCTGATTGGAGACAAATTGTCGTCCATTATGTTTGATTTCGCGAGAGGGCAGGTGAACGACATCTATGCTCTCAGGGAGGGAAGTTCTCCGGTGCTTGTGTCGCTGCTGCTTCTGCTGCTCATAGGCCCTGTTGAAGAGTATTTCTGGCGCGGTTATGTCCAGAAAGGTCTCTCAGAGCGTATGGGGGCTACGGCGGCTATGTTAGTGACGGCGGCAGTCTATGCTCTGGTCCACGTGTGGTCGTTCAATTTCATGCTGGTGGCAGCGGCTTTTGTCGCAGGCGGAGTGTGGGGGTTGATATACAGGTTGCGCCCGTCCCTCCTTCCGGCACTGGTCGTATCGCACGCAGTTTGGGACGCACTCGTGTTCGTCATTCTTCCTATTTGACCAAATAGTAGTATATTTCCTCTAAAAATCAATTGGTCACATCTATCTGAAGTTGACGAGCGGAC